>CAJXLH010000081.1 GCA_913055925.1 uncultured Maritalea sp.
TTTTTCCGATTGTGAAGTCCAGAAATTCAAGGATCAAAGAATGAAGACCTACTCGGCAAAACCGAGCGAGATCGAGAAAAAGTGGATCTTGATCGACGCAGAAAATATGGTTGTTGGTCGTCTTGCTACAATTATCGCAACTCGTTTGCGCGGCAAGCACAAAGCAACTTTCACACCGCACATGGACTGCGGTGACAATGTTATTGTTATCAACGCTGACAAAGTGAAGTTTAGCGGTAAGAAGCTCGATAAGAAGATCTTCTACTGGCACACAAATCACCCTGGCGGCATTAAAGAGCGTTCAATGCGTGACCTTCTTGAAGGCAAGCACCCTGAGCGTGTTGTAGAAAAAGCCGTTGAGCGTATGATGCCTGGTGGTCCTTTGACCCGTGCGCAGCTTAAAAACCTTCGCGTTTACGCTGGCACAGAGCACCCACATGAAGCTCAAAGCCCAGAGGCTTTGGACATTGCGTCTTTCAACCCTAAAAACAATCGGGTGAAGTAATATGGCTGAACAAGAGACCATCAACTCGCTCGAAGATTTGGGCGAAGCAGCAGTTGTAGCGACAGAAGTTGAAGCTCCAACTTACGAACAAAAATTGGACGACCAAGGTCGCGCATATGCAACTGGTAAGCGTAAAGACGCTGTTGCACGCGTTTGGGTTAAGCCAGGTTCAGGCAAAATCACAGTGAATGGCCGCGAAATGGAAACATATTTCGCACGTCCAGTTCTTCAAATGGTTTTGCAACAGCCAATCGTGGCTGCTGAACGTAAAGACCAGTACGATATCGTAGCTACTGTTTCTGGCGGTGGCCTTTCTGGTCAAGCTGGTGCGGTACGTCACGGCATTTCTAAAGCACTTACACACTATGAGCCTGAGCTTCGTGGCGTGCTTAAGAAGGGTGGCTTCCTTACACGCGATTCTCGTGTGGTTGAGCGTAAGAAGTTCGGTCGCGCAAAAGCTCGTCGTTCATTCCAGTTCTCAAAACGCTAATTTTTGCGTTTATTACGAATTTTCAAAGGGCTGGCTTTTGCCAGCCCTTTTTGTATGACTGAACGAAAGTTCAAACCAAGGATGCCTCGTGAGAAAAATTGCCTTGCAGATTAGCCCGGAAGTGCGCACTGCCTACTTTGCTGACTATCTCGATGTCGCGGAAACGGAGTTGGCGCAGGTGACGGGATTTAAGCCCGAAGAATTCGTACAATTCGGCGAGCTTGAGTTCTTTCTTCTTAATTGCCCTGAAGAGCGTGACGAGGAGCTACTAAAGCTCTCTTTTGTTCAAGGTCTGTTTGAGATCGGCGACGGCAGCTATTTCCCACTTAACAAGGCGTTTGAATATCAACTCCACCGCGACTTTGTTTTCGGCAGCAAATTCAAGGGCAAGACAAATGAGCGACTTACGCAACTGCTTTTGAATGTGGGTCTATCTGTCATTGATTGTCCGGTTGGCGAACCAATTCGCCTGCTCGACCCAATGTGTGGGCGAGGCACGACAATTATGTGGGGCATGCAATATGGATTCCGCTGTAAGGGAATCGACCGTGAAGAGGCGGCACTTGAAGATATTGTGCGCAACACAAAGAAGTGGTGCAAAGTCCATCGAACCAAAAATAAGTTTGAACGTGGCGCGCTGGGCGATAAAAAACGGCGTAACAGCCCGCGCTATTTAGACGCTACTTTAGACGGGCAGCGCGCGCGATTTGTCACCGGCGATGCACGTAAACCGAGCGAGTATTTTGGTTCGGAAAAATTCAATTTGATTGTGTCCGATTTGCCATACGGCATTCAGCATTTTGGTGATGGCGACACACGTAACCCATTAGGACTACTTTCGGAATGCGCTGTAAGTTGGCGCGAAGTTTTAGCTGAAGGCGGTGCGGTTGTGTTGGCGTTCAACAAAAAACAGCCAAAACGTGGCCAACTGATTGCAGCATTCGAAAATGCCGGCTGGACCGCAAATGAATTTAACGCTCCGCATCGCATGAGCGAGTCGATTGTACGTGACATTGTCATCTTCACTTCATAACTGCGCTTGACTCTATTTAGAAAAATATCTAATTAGATTGTTATCGAAATAGGTGGTGCAATGAATTCTGTTTTTGAAGCACTTTCACATCCCGTGCGTCGGAAAATTGTGAAAGTGTTGAAGAAGGGACCAAAATCGGCGGGTGATTTGGCAGACATGTTTGATCTGACCAAACCAACCATGTCGACGCATTTTGCCAAACTCAAAAAGGCAGAACTTGTGCGCACCACGCGTCAAGGAAACACAATTCTGTATCATCTTAATGCGTCTGTCCTCGAAACGGCATTGAGCGATCTCCTTGACTTTAGCCAAGGTGAAAAAAATGACTAAGCCACTGTCAGTAATAAATATTTTTCTAGTCGTCGCGATTGCTGTTCTGTTTTTGTATGGTTTGCAAACCATTCCTGGAGACCAACAAGTTCCTGTCCATTGGAACGTTCAAGGTGAAGTGGATTTCACCTTGGCCGCTCGTTGGGCGCTGTGGATTGGCCCGTTGGAAGTAGCAATCGTTGTAACCGCGTTTCTTATCGCTAAAGCAAAACTTCCCGCAGAAGAATTTGAAGCAGGATTGCACCTCACAATGGCATCCATTTCCATCGCGCTCGCGGCTGGGCTCTTTGTTCAAACTGTGGTGACGCTCGGCGCGAACGGTGTTGAACTCGATATGATGCAGCTCGCTGCATTGTTTATTGGATATGTGATGCTGGTGATCGGCAACTATTTGCCAAAGTCTCAAGCCAATCGATCTGCAGGCATCCGCCTGCCTTGGACGCTCAACTCTGACGCAAATTGGACGCGGACGCACCAATTCGCAGGAAAAGCATTCATGTTTGCAGGTATTTTGAGTTTGGCAATTGGCTTGCTGAACCCAGGTCAGCAAATCACGCTACTCGCAGCGATACTGTGTGTTGCTGCAGCGATTGTGGTCACGGTATTCTATAGCTATTCAGCGCGAGAAGCGTAATTGTTACATTGGGTTAGCGCTGCTATTGAGCAGCGCTACCGCCTGTTGCCACAAGTGGCTCATAGTTGGCCAATACCCGTGTGATCAAATCACACGCTGTCTCACAACCATTTTCGGCTTTCAGTTTCGCGGCAATGTTCTTCGCGTTCATGCGATAGGTCGCATTGGTCGAAAGTTGTTCGAGGGCATCAGCAAGATTTTCCGACGTGAGCTTACGCAACGGAATTGGCTTCGGCCCACAGCCAAGAGAATGGATGCGTTTGCCCCAGAAAGGTTGATCCATCGTTTGCGGCACAACAAAACCGGGCTTGCCTGCATGCAGACCAGCAGATGTGGTGCCTGCGCCGCCATGGTGTACAACGCCGCCCACATATTGGAAAAGCTTGTCGTGCGGTGCGCGATCAATGGCATAAATGCTGTCCGGCAAATCGTTCGCGTCAATTCCGCCCCAGCCGCGGCCAACCACAAGACGGCCACCCCATTTTTCAACCGCTTCGCGCAAAATCTGCGTGTTGCGCTTGGCGCCGAATGGCATCGAGCCAAATCCAACATAAATTGGCTCGGAGCCTGCAGATAAGAAGTCTTGGAATTCAGGTGAGGGAGTCCAACCCGATTTGTCCTCAAGCTGCCAGTAGCCTGTGACATGGGTTGTCGTCGGCCAGTCACTAGGCCGCTTACAAATCAAGTTTGAATAGGCGTAGAGAGCCGGCAGGTCATAGCCATTATTGTCTTTGAAGAATCCGCCTTTTTTGCGCGGCTGCATCCCCATTAGCTCTTTGCGGAGCTTGTTGCGCGGCCAATCATAAAACATTTGCTGCCAGTTCATCGGCGCATGTGAAATGTAATTGAACGCAGGTCCTAAATCCGGGCCGTCATAGGCAACAATTGGAAATTCAGACGTGGCGGTGAGCGGCTGCAATGCAGACATAACCACAGGAATATCAAGCGCTTCCGCAATGTCGATGCAGAAGGTCGTGTTCATGTTGGCCATCAAAAGGTCTGCGCCTTGTGCCATCTGCCATGAACGACGTGCAGCAATCTCAACAATCTTTTGCCCCTGCCGCATCAGCTGCGGGGCATTCACCAGCAAAGACTTTGAAACCACTTCGTCGAGTTGTGACTGTTTTACAAAGTTTTGAATATTTCGGCCGAGCGAATAGAATTCGAGGCCATGTTCCTCGACCATTTCGCGAAAATCGCTCGATGCGCCAAGCACAACCGAGTAACCGCGATTCTGAAGAGCAATTCCCAGTGCAACATATGGCTGCACATCACCTCGCGTGCCAATAGTGGCGATCGCAACGCGTTTTGCCATCAAAACCTCACTTCCCACAACTCGCGGAGCAATAAAACTACCGCGCCAACTCATTGAACCGTTTACAACGCTAAACCGCGTCGATAGAACAGCCAATTGGACACATTTTTTCGCACAATCGAACAAAGAGGGCAAGTATCATGAGCCAGAAGCTCAAAGCTGCACTGCTAGGCGCATCCGGATATACCGGAGCCGATTTGATGCGATTGGGTGTCCTACATCCTCAATTACAGTTTACCGCTTTAACCGCCAATACTCACGCAGGAAAGGCCGTTGAAGAGGTGTTTCCACATCTAGGTGGTGTCGATCTTCCACAATTGCAACAAACAGATGACATTGATTGGTCTCAGTTTGATGTTGTTTTTTGCGGATTGCCCCATGCAACCAGCCAGAAAATTGTGGCTGAAATTGTAAAAACAACGGATAAACCAAAAGTTGTTGATATGTCGGCCGATTTCCGGCTGCGCGACCCAGCGCAATATAAGGCCTGGTACGGAAACGAGCATATCGATCCTTCTTTGCAAGAAATTGCCGCCTATGGACTGACAGAGCACAATCGTGATTCGATCCGCAATAGCCGGATTATTGCATGCCCAGGTTGCTATCCGACCGCCGTTCTTATGGCGTTACTGCCTTTGGCAAAAGCGAACTTGATCAATGTTGAAGCGTTGATCATCGACGCAAAGTCCGGCGTCACTGGCGCGGGACGGGGACTGAAGCAAAACACACTTGCTGCGGAAGCGGGCGAGTCGCTCTCACCATATGCCGTCGGGGTGCACCGTCACACAGCGGAGCTTGAGCAAGAAATCGGTGCGGTTTCCGGTAAGGACATCAAAGTCAACTTCACACCGCACCTCATACCTATGAGTCGTGGTGAATTGATCACTGCGCACCTAGAGTTGCAAAATGGCAAGTCCGTCAATGACATACGGAATGAACTGGAATCAACTTATAAAGACGAGCCGTTCGTTCGCGTTCTGGCAGAGGGCAAAATGCCTTCAACTGGCATGGTGCGCGGTTCCAACACATGTGTGATCAACGTGTTTGAGGACCGCATTCCTGGCCGTGCAATCGTGATTGCCGCCCTCGACAATTTGGTGAAGGGAAGTGCAGGACAGGCCATTCAAAATATGAATGTCGCCTTCGGTTTCGAGGAAACAACAGGACTGCAACAACAGCCAATGTTCCCTTAGGTTCATCCAAAATCATAGATATCACAATAATCTTGTCATGGTCAGTAGAATGGCCATGCCAACAAGTGCCTGAACTACAGAGCCGCCTGTCAAAAGCAAAATTGCTTTGGCTTCGCTTTTAACATTTGACAGCGCGTCTTTGCGAACCAGCCAATAAAAGCTGTCGTTCGGCAAAATGGCCACGAATGACCCCAAACAAATCGCAAAGATAGCTGCGGTTAAGTTGGTGCCACTTGCTGCAACCAAAGGTGCAGTAACCGGCGCTACAGCAGCGAATGTCGCCATAGAAGAACCCTGCGCAAGTTTGAATGCTATTGTGATTGAAAAGAGTACCAATAGTGTCGCGTTGCTGTTATCCGAGCGAACGAAAACCTCGAATGGTATTATTCCCGTAATAATTGCACCAAAAGCACTCGCCGCGCCAATTATCAATAAAAGGGAACCAGTTCGCCTAACAGCAGAATCGAGGCAAGCGCGGCGATGACGAACTGGTGTTTGAAATAACGACAGCGCGGCTGCTGCAATCAAGGCACCCTTTGGGGTTAAAAAGAAGTCGAGAGCGCTCGAACCTGATTGTGCAATACTTCCAATCACCATCAAAACTGTCAGCAATACAAATGGCAGTAAAGTCTGGACAAGATTTCCCTCGACGTTGGTTTCAGTGGATCCAGCAACAGGGTCGGGTTGGTGGGCAAATTGTTTGGCCCAAAACACCCCAACCAACCAAACCGGTATGCTCAGACCGATCCCAAATGCCAGCGTGGCCAGTGGTGAGAACGAATTTGAACTTACCACGCCAAGGCCTGCAGCGACGATAAGTGGTCCGGCGGGATAAAGAAGCTTAAAACCGGTGTAGGCACCAAACGCCAAAGCCAATTTAAAACGACCAGCGGCAGGTGCTAGCGCAGCATAAGCAGTATCGGGACAAATCATACCCGCGCCAGCAATTGGCGACGCAAGAACGGCTGTTTTACCAAGTGCGTCGCTGCCAGAAGCTTTGTGCGACATCGCAGCTGCTATCGTGAAAGACGGTAACAGAATTAAGGCGAACTCACCAAGTGCCCGTCCGAAGCCTTTGTTAAAAGTTTTGACCAGCTCGTCGGTGCCCAAGCCACTCACGATCCCTAATATGAGAGTTAGAACGACCATCCAAATGACCAACGGAGCGTCAGGCCAACGCAGGCTGGATGTGATTTTTGATTTGGCGTTTGAAACTGTTGTCGACATTGCGAGGCCTTTAAGGAACAATATGACTCATAATAATGATTGGTAGATCATTGTTTAAATGCAAAATTGAGGAAGCTTACATGACCTTAGATCATATAAAGCCGACGCTTCGTGCTCTGCAGGTATTCGAATCCGCGGCACGCTGCGGTAGTTTTACCGCTGCAGGTATTGAGTTAGGTGTTACACAAAGTGCTGTCTCACGACAGATTTCTGATCTGGAAGGAATCCTTGGTGTATCGTTATTTATTCGGAACGGCGTGCATGTTTCACCAAGCCCTGTCGGCAATAGACTTGCTCAACAGTTGAACAATGCTTTGTCTTTAGCTTGGGCAGCAGTTGCCGACGCTCGACGGTCCGAACATGTTGTGACGCTGTCCATGCTACCGTCAGTTGCATCTCGCTGGTTTGCGCCTCGGCTCGCAGGTTTCTTGGATGCAAATCCAAACGTTGATTTACGCATATCTGCCTCAAAGCATCTTGTAGATTTCAACATTGAGGGGGTCGATGCGGCTATTCGGTATGTTGCCGACCCAGGGAACGGTGTTGATGCCACCAGGTTGGGACATGAAACTATAACACCCGTTTGCACACCGGAATATGCGCATCGTCTTCAACTTATGGCGCCGGAGGATATCAGGCGTGCCACGTTGCTGTTGAGCGACATCGAAGAGGATTGGTCTTTATGGTTCGACAGGGTTGGATTGGGGGAGTGCAATGCGCAGGGGCCGAGATTGGGAGACGCCGGTGCCATAATGGAGGCTGTATTGGCGCACCAAGGGATCGCGCTGGGTCGATCTCGACTAGTTGAAGACTATGTGCGTACTGGACGTTTGGTCGCGCCATTTGATGAGCATCTTGAGGCCAGCCGAGCCTATTGGTTTGTTCAACCCAAGGGTGGCATTGAAACCCAGGCGGTTGCCGTAACTCGGCAGTGGTTGATCGCGCAGTTTGCCATGTCTCAATGAAAAGGGCGGTCATTGACCGCCCTTTTTGTTTTTTACCCGCCAAAATCATCAAGCATGATGTCTTCACGATCGACACCGAGATCAAGCAACATGTTGATCACGGAGCTGTTCATAATCGGAGGACCACACATGTAATACTCGCAGTCTTCTGGAGCAGGGTGATTTTTCAAATACTCTTCATAGAGCACATTGTGGATGAAGCCAGTGTAACCTTTCCAATCATCTTCCGGAAGGGCGTCGGACAACGCAACGTGCCATTCAAAGTTATCGAACTCTTCGGCCAGCTTGTCGAAGTCTTCAACGAAGAACATCTCTTTCTTTGAACGAGCGCCATACCAGAACGTGATTTTGCGGTCACGGTTTTCAAGACGTTTGAGCTGGTCGAAAATGTGCGACCGCATTGGCGCCATACCTGCACCACCGCCAATAAAGACCATTTCCTTTTCAGTCTCACGAGCGAAGAATTCGCCAAATGGACCCGAAATTGTGACCTTGTCGCCTGGCTTCAAGTTGAAGATATAGGACGACATTTTACCTGGAGGGATTCCTTCAGTGCCTGGAGGCGGAGAAGCAACCCGAACGTTGAGCATGATCAAACCCTTTTCATCAGGGTAGTTTGCCATCGAATAGGCGCGCTCAATAGGTTCATCCACGGCCGATTCATATTGCCACAGATTGAACTTGTCCCAATCCTCGCGATATTCCTCTTCAACATCAAACTCTGTGTATTTGAGCTTGTGCGCAGGCGCTTCGATCTGAATGTAACCGCCAGCGCGGAAGTTCACATCTTCGCCTTCGGGTAGTTCCAGCACGAGGTTCTTGATGAAGGTCGCAACGTTTTCGTTGGAGCGCACTGTACACTCCCACTTCTTCACGCCGAATACTTCTTCGGGTACCTCGATCTTCATGTCCTGTTTCACAGCAACCTGACATGAAAGGCGGTCACCGCAGCGCGCTTCACGCTTGGTGATGTGTGATTCTTCGGTCGGCAGAATAGAACCGCCACCTTCGTGAACCTTCACCTTACATTGCGCGCAAGTTCCACCGCCGCCGCAGGCTGAAGACACAAAGATCTTCTCAGCCGCAAGGGCGCCCAGCAGTTTACCGCCAGACGGAACAGAGATGGTGCGTTCGCCATTGATAGTGATTTGCACGTCACCCGATGCCACAAGTTTGCTTTTGGCAAACAGAATGATGGTCACCAGTGCCAAAACGATCAGCGTAAAGAAAGCAACGCCTAAGCCAAATTCTTGCATTTCTCGCGCCTCCTACAAGTTCACGCCAGAGAAGGCCATAAAGCCCATGGCCATAAGGCCGGCGGTGATAAATGTGATGCCCAAGCCTTGCAGGCCATCTGGCACGTCCGAATATTTCAGCTTCTCACGAATACCAGCCATCAACGCGATCGCAAGAGCCCAACCAATACCGGAGGACACGCCGTATACTGACGATTCCACGAAATTGTAGTCGCGTTCCACCATGAACAAAGATCCGCCAAGGATCGCGCAGTTCACCGTGATAAGTGGCAAGAAAATGCCAAGCGCGTTGTACAAAGCTGGGAAGAAACGATCTAGTGTCATTTCAAGGATTTGAACCATCGCCGCAATAACGCCGATGTAAGAGATCAAGCCAAGGAAGCGGAGATCCACATCACCTAAGCCGAGCCAACCGAGCGCACCATCATTCAGTAGATAGGTCAGAATAAGGTTGTTGGCAGGAACCGTGATCGCTTGCACCACCACAACCGAGATACCCAAGCCAATGGCCGTTTCGATCTTTTTGGAGACCGCCAAGAAAGTACACATGCCCAAAAAGAATGAAAGGGCAAGGTTTTCAATGAAGATCGCTTTTACAAAGAGAGAGAGTAGGGCTTCCATATTAGTGACCCTCCTGCGCTACAATTTTGAAGTCGCGCGCTTCCACTTGTTCTGGCTTCCACGTGCGGAATGCCCAGATGAGCAAACCAATCACAAAGAATGCACTTGGT
>CAJXLH010000082.1 GCA_913055925.1 uncultured Maritalea sp.
GCTTTATATGTTCGATCGAGCGCATGCCTTCTTTCACGGCAAGGCGCAGATCTTTTGCGGTAACGTCGTTTTGGAAATCAACGAAAGCCTTATCGCGACCGGGGTTCCGATCAGTCGGCAGTTCCTTCATTGTTATGCCGGTGCCAACGCAGTCATTTTCTATGGTTGCACGGTAACCGACAACTGTTTCGCCCAACGCTTTCAGCGCGCGTTCGGCTTGAGTGGCACCATCCTCCAACGCGGCTTGCATCCCCCAACGACCGCGGGAAGCGCCTGCAATGAAACAGTCTTCATTGGTTTGGTTGGGCAAAAATGTTGTTTTGTCCTCATCCCACTTCAAACTGCCCTTGGTGTGCGAAAACAAATGTACAGAAGGCGTCCAGCCGCCGCACATCAACACGCCATCGCAATCAATCCACTGGCCTTGTTCAACCTTGCCATTGTTGACGCGGTTGACAAAGATACCACTCACTTTAAGCCGGCCACGCGTTTTGGTAACCGTATGCGAAATCTCGGTTGGGATACCGAGCTCTTTCGCGCGCGTCAAAAGACCTGCGTCTACAGTGTGGCGTACATCGATAATGGCTTGAACTTTCGCGCCCGCATCGTGCAGCTCAAAGGCACTGTGCCAGGCACTATCATGACTGGTCACAACAAGAGGGCGATGGGCGACCAAGACGCCGAAATGATTGAGATATGTTTGCGCTGCGCCCGCCAACATAATGCCAGGGCGGTCATTGCCATTGAAAACCAATGGCTTTTCGAGCGCGCCTTGCGCCAAAATCACTTGTTTGGCACGCACGCGCCACATTCGCTCACGTGGCAAATCAGAGGGCAGTTCGGCTAGGTGATCCGTTAGTTTTTGCACCATGCCAATCATGTTTTGATGGTAATAACCAATGGCGGTCGTGCGGGTCATGATCTCTACACCAGCAGCACGCAGTGTTGCAGTTTGCTCGGCCAACCAATCCCAACTCTTTTCGCCATCAATTTCTAAGTTTGGTTCGGAAAGCAGACTGCCGCCAATTTCCGCATGTTCATCGACCAAAACGACCTTTTTGCCACTTTTTGCCGCCGTTAGTGCAGCGGCAATGCCCGCAGCACCTGCACCGACAATCAATAGGTCACAATGCAAATAGCGAGATGCATAGTGGTCAGGATCTTCTTCGCGCGGCGCTTGCCCCAATCCCGCTGCAGCCCGAATGAACGGCTCATAAACCTTGTCCCAAAACGCGCGTGGCCACATAAAAGTCTTGTAGTAGAACCCGGCGGAAAACAGCATGTATGCCGCATCGTTGATGGCGCCAACATCAAACTTTAAACTCGGATATTTGTTCTGCGACGTAACCGTCAGACCGTCCCAAACCTCCTGCATCGTGGCTCTGGTGTTCGGTTCAAACCGACCTGCACCACGCGATGTGCCAACCAATGCGTTTGGTTCTTCCCTGCCCGCTGCAATAATACCGCGCGGCCTATGATATTTGAAAGAGCGCCCCACGAGGTGATGCCCATTCGCCAACAAAGCGGACGCAACTGTATCTCCTTTGCAGCCCTCAATTTGCTGACCATCAAACTGAAAGTGAACGGCACGCTGATGATCAATGCGTCCACGATTTGCAACACGATGTGAAGTCACTTCAGGTCTCCCTGCAATTCGCAGAGGTCCGGTTTCGGCGCGCTACTCGGATAAGTCGTCAAAAACTCATCGCTCACCGTGTCGCGTGCAGCATTGAAGAATTTGCCGCATCCATGAATGTGCCGCCATCGCTCAAAATGAACGCCCTTTGAGTTAGAACGGATGAAAAGGTGGTCGCGCCACGCTTCATCACTCAAGGCATTTGGGTCTTCGGGTCGCGCAATATGCGCTTCACCGGCATAAGCAAACTCAAGCTCCGGCAAAGACTGCTGACAATATGGACAGTGAATGAGCAGCATATTTTCCCCCTAGTGTGCGACGGCCGCAGCCGCTGCCTCATCGATCAATCGACCGGTGCGGAATCGATCAAGATTAAATGGCGCGTTCAACTTGTGTGGTTCATCATTTGCAATGGTGTGGGCGAACACATGGGCCGCACCCGGTGTCGCTTTAAATCCGCCTGTGCCCCAACCACAATTGACATAAAGACCGTCAACTGGCGTTTTGCCCAATATCGCTGAACGATCCGGCGTCACATCAACAATGCCGCCCCATTTTCTGAGCATCCGCATGCGACTAAATGTTGGAAAAATCTCACAAATTGCGGCCACCGTGTGCTCAATAAGCGGCAGGCCGCCGCGCTGCGAATAGCTTGTATATTGGTCTGTACCTGACCCAATCACCAGCTCGCCTTTATCTGATTGCGAGATATAGGCGTGCACCGCATTGGACATCACAACACACGGGAAAATCGGTTTAACGGGCTCTGAGACGAGCGCTTGCAGCGGGAACGATTCCAAAGGCAGCTGCACGTCCGCTGTCTGCATGACAACTGAACTATGACCCGCTGCGGAAACCGCAACCTTTTTTGCTTTGATGAGCCCTTTGGCTGTTTCAACACCAGCAACCGATCCGTTCGGATGGCGTTTAATGGCGGTCACAGGGCAGTTTTGTATAATATCGACCCCGCGCGCCGCCGCAGCACGCGCATATCCCCACGCCACCGCATCATGTCGCGCAGTACCTGCACGAGCTTGGAACGCACCGCCCATAACAGGGTATCGCGCGTCCGGATTAAGGCTTAGTGGCGGACAGATTTCCTTGCATTCTTCTGGTGTAACCCAGCGATTGTCGATACCATTGAGGCGGTTGGCATGCACGTGCCGCTGAAAGCTTTGAACATCATGAACCGAGTGTGCCAGCATCAGAACACCACGGTTTGAATACATGACATTGTAATTAAGCTCTTGGCTCAAATCCTGCCAAAGATCGACGGCATGATCGTAAAGTAGGGCGCTTTCGTCGTACAAATAGTTTGATCGGATGATGGTGGTGTTTCGACCAGTGTTGCCGCCGCCAAGCCAACCTTTGTCGATGACAGCAACATTGGTGATGCCATGTTCTTTTGCCAAGTAATATGCTGCGCCCAAACCATGGCCACCTGCGCCAACAATCACCACATCATATTCTTTTTTCGGCTCACTATCGGGCCATTGTTCGTCCCAATTTTTGTTGCCGCTCAAGGCATTTTTGAAAAGTGACCATGCTGAAAATTTTGACATTGACCAATCTCACCCATCGTTCTGGGAACAAGATTAGCGTAGCAACCGATTTTGTTTTGTCATTGTGCGACAGATGTGCTGTATAATTGCGACATGAAACGCAATGATATAGCAGCAAAACGGGCCAAACTTCGCGTCGGTATAATCCTGGCGGAAAACTTCACGCTTTCGGCCTTTGCCAACTTTATTGACGTGTTTCGCCTTGCGTCAGACGAGGGCGACCGTTCGCGCCCGATTTTGTGCGAATGGGCCATTTTGGGTGATGACCGCAGAGCGCGAAAGTCCAGTTGTGGTGTAAAAATTCAACCCGATATCACCTATCGAAATGCTGGCGAGTTCGACTATGTGGCGGTGGTCGGCGGGTTGTTGGGAGACCAAAGCAGCGTGAGCCCTGAAGATCAGGCATTTTTGCGACAATTGGCGGCAAAACAAACACCACTTGTTGGGCTATGCACGGGCGTTTTTGTTCTTCATGAAGCGGGATTGTTGGAAGGATATCGATGTTGCGTAAGCTGGTTTCACCATCAAGATTTTGTCGCGCGATTTGAGGGCGCCGAGCCCATCTCAGATCAAATCTTTATCGTCGACCGCGATCGTCTAACATGTTCCGGCGGCTTGAGTTCCGCACACCTTGCAGCCTTTATCGTTGACCGTCACATCGGCATTTCTGCGGCTACAAAAAGCCTGAATATCATGATGATTGACGCGCAATTGCAAGGCGATCGCGTGCAGCCTGGCTTTGCCCTTCGCTACAACTCAAATGACGAAATTGTCCGTCGTGCCCTTGCTAAAATGCAGCAAACCATCGACGCACCACTCACGCTTGGCGAGCTCGCGCAACAAATAAAAACAGGGCGCCGCACACTGGAGCGAAAGTTTAAAGCCGATCTTGGCGTGAGCCCACACACAGCCTACCTAAACATCCGCCTCGACCACGCCGCCCAACTGCTCACCCGCACCCAACGAACAGCAACCGACATTGCGATAACCTGCGGTTTTTCAGACGTCGCGCACTTCTCAAAATGTTTCAAAAAAGCGTTCGGCATTAGCCCATCAAAGTTCGCGTCAAAATCGAATGAAGCAAATAGGTGGCATGAGCTTTGATCAATTGACAAAAAGGCGCAATGAAGCCTTAGAGTACAAACACAGTTGATTATGTTTTCCCCGAGAGTTTGATGCGTCAATTGTTCGTTGGTCGGCGCAAAGCTTATGATATCAAAAGGTTAGCCGGATCATTCTTGTTGATCGGGATTGCCTTTGTCAGAATTTATCCCCGCCAAATAGCCTAGTGTTATTCTAACTCCGCCTTTGAAATCGTCCACCGGCTGCTGACGGGCAGAGGGCTTGCGTTTCGCAAATCAAGGGCTTGGTATGTTGTAGTGGTCGCGCTGCAATCGGTTTTGCCGTGATTGTCCGGTCCGACGCCGAGGATACCCGTAAACCGTTTGGCAGATTCTGTTTTCTGTCGCTTTTGCGTTTGGTTGCACGTGTTTGTGCTGAAACAGAACCAAACGAACGTGGGGAAGAGGATAAAAGGGTAAGCACCTCAGGGTGAAAACGGCCCAAAACCGCAAAGTACCAATGGCACGGGGCAGATTTGCCTCTTTATCATTTTCGCGCACCAGAGGTGAACTGCCTCGTGCCGCCGGAAACTGACTAACTGCAACGCGATTGGCACATTGGGGGCAACGCGCCAAAAGGCATGTTCAAGTTTGATTAGACGGTGAGGGCACCGCTATTTGGCTTTGTAAGCGCTAGCCGCGTCAGCCAAGAGTTGCAAATTGTTCGCGACGACGATGCTGTCGGGTGCCAATTCTTGGGCCTTCTTGAAATTCACATAGGCCGATTTGAGATCCCCACGCAGCATTCGAGAGTAACCCACATTGTTGTAATATTGCGCGGTGCCGCCTGTCAGCTTTTTCAGGGCCGCATATACGCGGTCAGCGAGGTCAAACCGCCCCAGCATATCGTAAGATGCGCCAAGCCCCACAAAGCCCTCAGGATCTTTGGGCGCCAATTCGACCGCGCGTTTATAGTAAGCGGCAGCATGGCCAAAACTATTGTTTTTGAAATGCGCTTTGCCCTCAGCCAGCGCAGCTTCAGCCGTATAGCTGCCAAGGTTTGAAACATCGGCAACTTCAAGTTTTTTGCCACCGAACATACCTGAACTGGTACCCGAAGTTGTACAACCCGCCAATAAAGCCGAAAGGAAAAGTGGAACGATCAAGCGAGAATAAGCCTTTGGATTTCTCATGGTGTGATTTCCTCTTCCGTCGGCACCACAAAACCATCTTGACCCAAGCCGGAAACATTATTTGCTTGTTTCGAGGAGGGGTTGGTGGTGTGGATCGCTAAATTGGCTTTCACTGCATTGCCCATCTTGGGATAAACCTTGTCGCTGCGCTGCGCCCAGCTGCTGCATCCAGCAAGAACAAGGGGAAACATTAGGGCAATGGATGCGTTCAAGAACTTTGTTTTCGTCATAAACTTAGCCATCCAATTTCATCATGTAGCCATAGGCACCCACAACGCCAGCACCGCGCCGAAAACCTTTGATCATTTTGGGGGTCACTTCCAATTGGCCAAGGGCGAAGAACTCGAAGTCATTCGCCGGCACGCTGTCTTCGATCGGTGAGGCCAAAACCTGCCCCGGCACGGCTGGCTGCACCAACCTAGGGGTAACGATCACCACAAGTTCGGTGTCGTGCTTCTTGTAGCCGGAGGATTTAAACAAGGAACCAAGTACCGGCACGTCGCCAATCCAAGGCAATTGCTCTTGAGAAAAGTTGGATTTGTTTTGGATGAGGCCAGCCACTGAAAAGCTTTGCCCGTCGCGCAATTCAACCGTCGCGTCTAAGTTGCGTGTGTTGAAAATGGGATCACCATTTGCGGTGAAGGCGCCAATACTGCTGACTTCCGGTGCAAGCTTGATCTGGATACGACCCTCATCAAGTACCACGGGTGTGAAAACCAATCGAACGCCAAAGTCGCGATATTCAAGCGTCGTGTTGCCATCCTCAGACCGGATGCGGATGGGCACTTGGCCGCCAGCAAGAAAACTCGCATTCACACCGGATAGGGTGGTGAGGTTTGGCTCAGCCAGGGTGCGCACGAGCTGTTTCGATTCAAGAGCGTTGATCGTGGCGTTCAGGCTGACGCCTGAAATGCCCGACAAAATGCTGGTCACGAAAGACGAGAAAGACTTGGCGTCGTTCGTAGGGCTGGAAATACCTGTGCTACCAATTGTGGTGGTCACGCCACCAACGCTACCGCCCCATTGGATGCCGAGTTGCTTACCCGCGTCTCGCTGCGCTTCAAGTATGCGCACTTCCAAATTGACTTGGCGACCGCCGCTTATAGTGAGTGTATTGACAATCGACGGGCTGCCATATTGCTCAACAATTGCCAAAACCTTCTGCATCGCAACTTCATCGGCAACGCTGCCAGAAAGATGTATACGACCATTGACGCTGCTCACCTTCACCTTTGAATTGGGTACAGCAGCGCGAATAGAGTGAGCCATGTCCCGCACGTCCGCACTCACTTCCACTGCCAAAAGGCCCACTGGTGCTCCTTCGGCGGTAAACAAATTTACGGTTGTTGTGCCGAAGGAGCGAGCAACGAGATATAGGGAGCGGTCAGTGATTGGCTGCGCCTCTGCGATTTTCGGATCAGCGCTAACAATCTTGCCCACTTGTTCGGACACCACCACTGTCACCGCTTGGGATACAGGCAAATTGACGCGCAACACGGAGGTGCTTGATAAGTCATAATTGATAGACTGCGCGCTGGACGGAAAGGCCATCACTAACGACATGCATATAACCAAGCCAATTCGAGCAATGAGGGTGAGAGAATTCATTTATTGGCTCCGGTTCAGTTCGTTACTCGAATTCTGGGTCGTAAAAATCAGCGCAGTTGGCTGCTCTGGTCGGTTGAGTTCCAAAATGGGCTGGTGAGGCGTATGCGTTGATTGATGCCACTCCGGTCCGCGTTTCGTTGGTCGGGTGCATCGGTGAGGGCGCGTAATACAAGGGCAAAGCTCTCAGCGCTTTGGGCATTCACAATCAGCTCTGCCTCCGCCGCATCCAATTCAAGCGTTGCAACTATTGGTGCGGCCAATAGTTCATCGCGTAGCGGGTCGTCGAGATCAGAAACATTACCATCGGCCACACTGCCAACGGTGGAATTGAGGGCCAGTACGCGAACATTGTGTAAAATGGTTTCGGTCCGCGGTCCCTGCGGCGAATGAAGCGTTGCCACCAAATCAACGCGGTCATTGGGCAGAATAAAGCCGCCGGTGGCGGCCGCACTGTCAACTGTAACCGAAACGCCACGTTTGCCGCTAGCGAGGCGGGAGGACATAGACCCCGTATCCGCTTCGATGAGTTTTTGCGTGCGAATGGGTTCGCCGGCAAAAAAGCCGTTCTTGCTCATCATGGCGCCAAAACTCGTCGACGCCTCTGGCTGATCGGCTTCAACAATAAAGTCATCGCGCATGGCTTCAGTTGGCCAACTCTGCCAGACCAACAAATCAGCCGACAGCGCTTCACCTGGGGCAATGTCGCGTTCGGCGACCAAGATTTTGGGCAGTTCGACTTGCACTACTTCCGGTGCCGACTTGATTGCTGGTGTGAGGATCGTTGCGGTTTCTAACGAGGAGGATCGATTGCTATTGATAGAAAGAAACGCCGCAATGCTGCCCGCACCAATTGCAATGACCAAGAGGATGAGACGTTGCGGCTTCAAATGCTTGAACGGTTTGCCAGCAATGCCAACCTTCTCTAGCAGTTCTGGCTTTGGCTCGGGTGCTTGCTTCCACTCAAATTCGTTGCGTAACCGATCCATGCTGCGACGCTCATGCCGCCGCCGTTCCGGGCCAGAATATCCGGTGTCTTGGCCAGACCGGCGATCACCAGAACGCCGATCTTGGTCGTTTTGCTGACCGGGAATTTCGCCTTGAAAGGATTTTGAAACAACAACCCTTGGCGTTTCATGAGGCTCAGGCTCTTGCTCAGTCTGTTCAACCTCCGGAACATCTTCAGGGATCTTTATAGGAGGGACAAGCATGTGCCGTTTCATTTGGCCTCATAAATCGAATGCGGCACACGAAAATGACCGAGTGCCTAAAGCGCGATTTTTGCAGCCTAGTGAAAATGCTTCACTTGTTTGTTTTTAATAAGTGTTCAATTTTCTGGAGAATAGAACAATGACATTTACCAGCTATTCAGCAAGTTCAAGCCGTAGGTTTACTTTGCGCGCCAACGCTCTTTGTTTTCGTCCATGCCAATCATTGCTAACCCAATAGCAACAGATTGGAACTGATTACCATCAGCGAGCTTGTTGCCACCAAATCTATTTTCAAACAACCGTTTCACAGAAGGGATAAAAGATGAACCGCCTGTGAGAAACACGCCATCAATATCTTCCGGCGCCATATTGGAATCATCAAGTAAGTTGCCAACGCAATTATCGATTGCTGTGAGGTCAGGTGATATCCAGCTCTCGAAATCGCCAACGGTTATATTTTCTTCAATAGCTATGTCACCAAGCTTGATTTGCAAAACCGCCTCTGGCGCGCTGGAAAGTTGGGTCTTAACATTAGAGACCGCTCGGTAAACGTCAAAGCCGCGATCATCTACAATAGTTTCAATAAGCGCATCGATTTGGGTCGGGTTTACGGCAGACTTCGCCAAATTTTCAAGGGCGCGAATGGTCTCCGGCGTCTTCAAGAGTGAAAGCTGATGCCATTTCGCGAACTGCGCATAATATTGTTTCGGCATGTCGAGCAGTTTGCCGAACGACTTATATTGACTGTTCTTCCCAAGGTTCGGCGAAATCACCGCGTCAATGATCCTATAATCAAATCGATCACCTGCGATACCAAGTCCCGAATAGCCAATAGGTGTAGACTTGATACCGTCAGAAGTTTGTTCGAAACGAATAATGGAAAAATCGCTGGTACCGCCGCCGAAATCGCCGACAAGGATCGTCGCGTCCTCAGTTAAGCGTTGGGCGTAGCTGAATGCAGCGCCGACAGGTTCGTAAACCTGCATGGGTTCGCCAAAACCAGCTTTCTTGTAACCGTCAGCATATCGACGCATTGCAAGATCATCGTCCGGCTGGCTACCAACAAATGCCACGGGGCGACCTGAAACAGTGGTACCGGAAAAAGAAGTCGGGTCGAAGCCACTGTCTTTCTTAACGCAACTAAGGAGCGACGCCATAAGGTCTTCAAATCTATAGGAAACGCCAAATACGCGCGTTTCTTCAAACAAACGGCTTGCGGCATGGCTTTTGATCGACTGAATGAAGCGCAAGTCATCCGCACTTGATAAAAAGTTCTCAATTGCCTCGTTGCCACCTGTTGTTTCGACATTAAACGAAGCGCCTTGCTCCCGTTTCAAAAAGCAAAGAACAGATCGGTAGACATCAAGAACGGTATCGCCAGTAGAAAAATTCA
>CAJXLH010000083.1 GCA_913055925.1 uncultured Maritalea sp.
AATTGGCTCAACTCAACTTCTGGTATTTAAGCTATGGCAGATGATGAAAAGCAGAGCGCAGGTTCAAATGTCACCGGGCTTCGTCCATCACGGCCATGCCCTATGTGTGAAAAACCTAGTCAGCGTGCATTTCATCCTTTTTGCTCAAAGCGATGTGCTGACCTCGATCTAGGCCGCTGGCTAAATGGTTCTTATGCCATACCAGTGGTTGAAGAAGATGCAGGGCAGTCGGAAGATTTTCCCGACGCTTAGGCGAGTTTCGGCTTCGCTAGACTGAGTTTAAAGCTTTGAAAATGGACAGCTTTAGCGCCTTGTGCCAAAAGTTCTGAGATAAGCACAAAAATTTGCGTTTCGTGCTGGACAAGGGCCAATTCTCAACATATAAACCCGCCAGCAAGTTCGAAATACACTACTCGTATTTCTCAGTTGCCCGGATAGCTCAGTTGGTAGAGCAGCGGATTGAAAATCCGCGTGTCGGTGGTTCGAATCCGCCTCCGGGCACCACTTTTCACGAAATTAAAAAAAGAAAACCGATCCCGCAGTTGCGGAACCGGCATTGTGTTTTAGTTTTGCGCATTCATCAGGTCATGGCGCTTCTGAATTTCTTCGGGCCATCTTGACTTGATGTAACTAAGGACGGCGACAATCTCTTCATCTGTGAGCGTGTCTTCATAAGCTGGCATGTCAGTCTCAAAGTTTGGATCATTCATGAGTTTGGGTAACCCATATTTGGTGATCGCAAACAGTAACTGATCTTTGTGGTGCCAAGTGTGTCCGGTTTCATCATGTGGCGGCGCGGGCATTCGTCCGGTATCCTTCCGCGTGCGCCAATCAGGTTCACCTTGAAGATTGTCACCGTGACAGGCGGCGCAGTTTTCCTGATAGATTTGCGCGCCGACCTTAACAACATTGTTGTCTTGGTATGGAAAAAGGCCACCTTTAGGTGCGGCAGTTTGAGTTTGCCCAATCGTCGTCCATAGCAAGCCAGCGACGCCCAACGTTGCCGCTGCACCAATAATAAATATCTTGTTCATGGAGCCTACCGTCGGAACTTTGTATGGCAAGTTGAGCAACTTTTGGCCACTAGGCCAAAGCTAACACTGACAGATTTTTCGGCGAGTGCATCGACCGAAACAACTGGGCCCTCAAAACTTGGCAGCTGGCTTTTGTCTAGCTTCTGTGGAGGGTTGTCAGCGGAGCTTTCTAACGCGACAGCATAATGCTGCAACTTAGTCGCGATTGCGCCAAAAGCCTCTTGTTCTTCCCACACATTTGGCTTTGCATCTGTTGGCGCTTGGTCACTACCTTGCGGAAAAAGCGACACCATGTGTTCCCCAGCATGTTGCTGCAAAATCTTAGCGTTGTTGCGCACGGTTTCGGCGTCGTAAGGCGCCGTACCTTTAATCATTGGGGCAATGGCTTTTATGGACTTACTCATCGCGCCCATCTCATCCATGCGTTGTTTTACGATGCCTGTCGCACCGCCATGGGCAAATGCGGCTGATGTCATCGCGATGGCAACGCTTAGTCCTATGAGTTGTTTATACATGTTTGTTTCCTAGTTGATTGAATCTTGATCGGTTGTTGTTCAATCAACTTCGAGGTGGCGGCGGGTCGTCGGCCAAAATGACGGCGTGAATGCTAACTTGCTGTTTCGCACTATTGGCTGGCAAAAATTGAGCTGGCTCAAATGGCAGCGAAATAGGCGCAACAAGGCTGTTTTTGTGACAATGAAGATGCTCTTGCGCAAAACATGGCGCATCTTGGAGGCCATTGTCTGAATGTTGACTAACCTTGGCGCAATCCGCAGTAACTGGTGCAACATTGCTATTTGTGCCTAGAGCATAAACCGAAAAAGTCGACAAAAATAGCATAAGCAGCGCCATCATTAGGCGCTGCAAATTGTATTTGTATTTCAGCTTTTTCAGCCAATTCATGCGGCAATTCTCACCCTAAATTGCGCTCGCAACACGACGCAATCGTAGCGCATTTGTCACCACAAAGACACTTGATAGCGCCATCGCACCTGCAGCAAGCATCGGCGACAATAGCGTACCGCTGAACGGGTACAACACACCCGCTGCTACCGGAATAAGCGCCGCATTATACACAAAAGCCCAAAACAGGTTTTGCTTGATGTTTTTCATAGTCTCTTTTGAAAGCGACAAGGCGTTCGTAACGCCCGTCAGTTCACCAGACATCAACACAATGTCGGCGCTTTCAATGGCGATGTCTGTTCCGGTTCCGATTGCAATGCCGACATCAGCTTGAGCAAGCGCCGGCGCGTCATTGATACCATCACCCACAAAACTGACATGCTTTCCATTGGCTTGAAGTTCTTTTAGAGCATCCACCTTGCCTGCGGGCAAAACTTCGGCCACCACTTGATCAATGCCAAGTTGGCCAGCAATCGCTTCGGCTGTTTGCTGATTGTCACCGGTGATCATGGCGACCTTCAAGCCCATATTGTGGAGTGCTTGAATGGCTTTCGGCGTTGTCTCTTTGATCGGATCAGCAACCGCAATAATCGCCGCAAGCTCGCCATCAATAGCAGCGTAAAGGGGTGTTTTTGCCTCACGGCCAAGCGCCTCGATCATGCCTTTGTGGGCGGTCAAATCATGTCCAAGCTCAACCATATATCGGTCGGCACCAATGTGAATGGTATGTCCCTCAATCTCCGCTTCGATGCCATAGCCCGTCACGGACTTGAACTTGTCTGTTTTCGGGAGATCAATCTCCTTCTCTTTTGCCGCGAGCACAATCGCTTCCGCAATCGGATGTTCGGAGTTGCTTTCTGCAACGGCAACAAGACGAAGTGTGTCTAACTCTTTGCGGTCGCCAATAAGCTGCAAGTCAGTCAAAACGGGCCGTCCCAATGTAAGGGTGCCGGTTTTGTCGACAGCGACGATCTCAGTGTTCTTCAATGCCTGCAGTGCATCACCGTTTCTGAACAGAACTCCGAGCTCGGCGGCGCGACCTGTTCCAACCATAATCGAGGTTGGGGTCGCTAAGCCCATAGCACAAGGGCAGGCAATAATGAGAACCGCGACACCATTCACGAGCGCAAACGTAAGGGCGGGGTCAGGACCGAAGAATAACCAAACGAAAAACGTAATTGTTGCCAGCAACATCACGACAGGTACAAAGATGGCCGTAACTTTGTCCACCATAGCTTGGATTGGAAGTTTCGCACCTTGCGCAGTTTCCACCATGTTGATGATTTGCGCCAAAACACTGTTGGCACCAACTTTTGTAGCGGTGAATTCAATACTGCCTGTTTTGTTGATCGTTCCGCCGATCACCTCGGCGTCTTTTGTCTTTTCAACAGGGACCGGTTCCCCGGAAATCGTCGATTCATCGACAAAACTTGAACCACTTTTGACGACGCCATCTACGGGCACTTTGTCACCAGGACGAACCTGCAAAACATCGCCTGGCATTACCTCATCCAGAGCAACCTCAACAAATGCGCCGTCACGTTGCACCCGCGCGGAGTTGGCCTGCAGGCTTACCAGTTTTGATATGGCCTCACTTGTTCGGCCTTTGGCTTTTGCTTCCAGCATACGGCCCAATAGAATGAGCGTGATTATGACGGCGCTTGCTTCAAAATAAACGTTTGCCGTGCCTTCTGGCAGTAAACCAGAGGCAAAGGTGGCGACAACAGAGTAGCCCCAAGCGGCGCTTGAACCCAAAACAACAAGGGAGTTCATTTCCGGTGCAAAGCGCAATAGTGCGGGGATGCCTTTCCGGTAAAAAATCATACCGGGACCAAACTGAACAATGGATGCCAAGACGAAATACAAAAGATATAGATTTTGCTTTCCACCGGCCAAATTCATCAGCCACATATGCATACCTGGCACAAAATGCGCGCCCATCTCTAGGACGAACAATGGCACTGTGAAGATCGCGGCGATAATGAAGTTTCGGCGCAAATGATCATACTTCGCCTGCTTGCGGGCTTTGCGCTCATCATTTGTGCTGACTTGATCCTGTTGATAGGTCGCTTTGTAGCCTGCAGCGCGAATGGCGCCTGCCAGTTCCGCGGCAGAGGTGCCGCCAACAGTTTCGATCTCCGCCGTTTCTGTTGCCAAGTTCACAGAAGCAGCCAAAACGCCTGTAACCTGTTTGAGCTGATCCTCGACGCGCTTAACGCACGACGCACATGTCATGCCTTCAATTGTGAAACGATGCTGTTGTGCAGGAACGCCAAATCCGTTTTCCTTCAAACCAGAGACGGCGTTCTGCAAAACGATCAAGTCTTCAAAGTTAAAGTTCGCCGTTTCTGTCGCCAAATTGACGCTGACGTCCCTTACGCCCTCGATGCCGGAAAGCGCTTTTTCCGCGCGTTTAACGCATGACGCACAGTTGAGTCCATTTATCGGAAACTTGGCGGAAAAACTCTTGGATTTCGTGACGGCGTTCATAGTTGTTGCCCCAAATCGAATTGATGATTTGAGGCAACATAATCCTTCCAGTCAATGGAAGGTCAAGCCGCATGTAAAGCAAAATACTTTGCCTCGGCTTTGCCGCGAAAATGGGAGTTTAAATTACGCGAAAATTGATCAACTCAATTGTTTCGGTTTGATTGAATTTTTGAAAGAAGGCTTCGCCAGAAACCGAGTTGGTGAGCTTCTTCAACCGTGTCCGTCCGTCAGCCACATATTCGCATTCGACATTGACCGATAGCGATTTCAATTCGGCCGCCAAATTAATTCTGGTTGGTTGTTGCAGCACCACCTGAAAACTCAGCAAGCCCGGTTTCTTTTGGCCAAGCGTTGCCATGCCAATGCTGTTTTTCATAATTTTCTTCTCTTCGGCATCAGCGGTTTTTGAAGGCAATGGCACAAATTGATAAGTCGCCGTGGACGCATCTTGAAACTGTAGGTTTGCCTTGGTTGGAATTTGCTCCAAGAATTGGCGACACCACGGAAACTCGTCAGCACCTTTGTCCAAATCCTGCACTACTGCTTGAAATTCGTCCGGGATAGAGCTCGACTTAGGATGCACTATTGTCACCCGCTGCCCTGCAGGCTTACTCGCATCAACTTGCGCGTGGGCCGAAAACCCATTGCCGTGATACAAGATTTCGTAGCGG
Source organism: uncultured Maritalea sp. (assembly GCA_913055925.1). Classification (GTDB taxonomy): domain Bacteria; phylum Pseudomonadota; class Alphaproteobacteria; order Rhizobiales; family Devosiaceae; genus Maritalea. Next base: position 5,099 of record CAJXLH010000083.1, read on the forward strand.
TATTTTTGGCCTTTGGTTGGCTGCTTTTTGGCCTGCTCAATTGGTGTTTGCGCCATGGCGATTGCGGACATAAGCGGGATCGCCAATAAGATGTTTGGGAATATGCGTAGCATCACTTTGTCCTTAATCTAGATGTTGCCGTTTTTGATCAAATTGATCAGTTCGCGAATGGCATTCGGATGAGATTTCAACAAATCGTCCCCACCAAAAATGTCGAGTTCCACATGTGGCGGAATGCCTTTGCTTTCCCACAGCTTGCCTTCGTGGTCAGTGTAGATTTCATTCGAAAGGGTGATGTTCCAACCGTTAGGCAACTGCTTGTTCAATGTCGTCGATAGCGCACCGGCGGTCGGCATGCCGACATGCTGCACGTTCGGCAATGCACGAAAAGCCATAGTGGAAATTTCAGCGGCGCTTACTGTTTGGCTTGAAGTGACAAGAACCACTGGGCCGGTGTGACGGAGCCCATCATATGGCGTGATGGCGACAGGTTGATCAAGTGCACCCACCTTGTCCCCAACACGCAATGAGTAGGCGAAATATTCTGCGTCAGCGAAACGTCGCGCCAGTTCACGACCAATAAAATCATAGCCGCCAAAATTGATGCTGAGATCAACGACTACCGCTTCGACTTTTTGGTCTTCAAAGCGGGAGAGCATGTCATCGAGAGCGCTGGTTAGGACGTCTAAATCTTCTTGCTCGTGGAACTCATCTTTGCCCGCAAAACCGCCCATTGCCAGTACGGACACATAGCCAATCTCGTCGACAATACCATATTGGATGTAGCCATTGCCGAGCATTTCGCCTTTCCCACCAAGAATTTCCTGATGGACGCCAGATAGCCAATATTCGCGGACAAATCCCATAAAGGCGGCATCAGGGTTATCGCCGTTTTTTTCAGCGTACTCGACAACCTGTAGCGCCACTTCGCCTGGGTAGGCTTCAAATGCATGTTCTTCGCCGTCAAACTCCGCGGCAATGGAAATATGCCCGTCACGCAAGGGCGCGACCAACTCGGCCAACAATTTGAAAAGTTCGGCCTCGCTAGTTTTGGGCGACACCAATTCACGGAATTTTGCCACACGTGTTGGCCAACTCACATCATAAAGATCAAAAAACGCATAATGCTCTTCGAAATATTCAGCGAATACGTCAAACGTCGTCAGCGGATCGGAAGCCATGTTTTTTGAGCAAGCACTCGGCATCGCTGGTAGCAAATCGAAGTGGAATATTTGATGTTCAAAGGGCAATCGAATTCGCAGTTGGTCGTCAGCTGAGCCAAATGGATCATGCAGCGCGTTTCGCATCGCTGAAAAGCCAAATGTAACGGCTTCATTTTTGATGCAGCTGTTCGCAGTGATGTCGTATACGGCCAACTGGTCGCCTTCGACCTGCAATAAATAGCCATAGCCTCGGCTTTTCCAGATACCGTCTCTAAGGTTATTCGCTGCACCAAAGGCACTCGTTGCTAGGGCGCTGGTGATGATCAAAATGAGCGCCAAAAACACGGCACGTTGCTCATCAAAATTGAAAATAGACATATAACTCGCTCGTCTCATCTTTCTGTCTCCAAATCGATGAGTGCGATTAAGCAGTTCTATATGTCCAATGTGTCCAGATGTGACGGTTAGGACAGTTTTTGTAGCTCGTTTTGCGTGTCGCGGAACTGCTTGGGTGTCATGCCTGTGGTGTTTTTGAAGGCACGATAAAAGGCCGAACGAGAGTTAAACCCAACCTCAAGTGCCACATCATGCGCGGGCAGGTGGGTTGTGTGAAGAACCTTTTTCGCGGCTTCCACGCGGTAGTCATTTACATAGTCGAAGAAGGTTTTACCTATTTTCGCATTCAGGGTTTGCGACACATAGTTGGGTAAAATTCCAACCTCACTGGCAAGGCCTCGCAGGGTGAGGTTCGGGTCTTCAAAAAGCCGACCGGATTGCATTTGCTGTTCGATCCGGCCCGCAAAGCTCTCTAATTGTGGTTCGCTCAATGCGGAATTTTTGTATTTTTCTGTCTCTGAGACTTCTTGTGTTTCTGTTGCCTCAGTGGTCTGTTCGGCCAAACCTTTGTTTTGGCGAAGACCAAAAATGGAAAGTGACCAAACAAGAACAAAGGCAATGATGGCGGTAGATGTACTGCCTTCGGAAAACCCAAGTGAAATGCTCTGATCGGTGAGCGCGCGCCAGATGAAGGTGGCAATGCCCACCCCAAATTCTGATACCCAATAAAGCGAAACCAATCCTCCGATCCAAATCGTCCAGGTGAGTTCGCGGCCCTCGGTTGAAGAAAACTGATCTTTCAATCTGTCACGATAGGTGAGCATGCGGCGCACCACTTTGTACAAATAAAAAGTGAACTGCACGAATGGGAAAGCCAAGAACATCAGGAGGACGAATGCAATGTTCAATATAACAATCAGGCTTTCCGTTTCAGCAAGGGCACCCGCTTCACTTAGTTGTACCAAATGCCAAAGCCCTAGCGCTGCTGGCCAACCCAAAATAAACGGCACAAAATGCCAGCTGTCGTTGAGCCGAAACTCGTGGCGTTTGTCGGACGTTAGCGCGCGCATATAAAGCCAATATGAGGGTGGCAACACCAGAAGAAAGCTACCTGACAGAACTGAAATAAGAAGCGTTTCAAAGGATTCTTCGCTGCCGAAGAAATTTGAATAGATGTCCGGCAGCTCTGTCACTGCATTGGCAATAAAAAACACCACCAGAGGAATGGTGAACATACGCGCCCGAATTTGCGCCAGCAATAAGCTCGCACTGAACAAAGACTGTCCGAAGGCCATCGCAGAGAGCAAATTTATGAGGGGATCGAGTTGGGTCATTCCATTAGGCAGGTAAAAAGTTGAAGATCAACAGCTCAAAAAATACTCATATAGCCAAATGATCGGTTTGCCACGGTTGTTTTTTTCTGAAATCGTTTACGCGAGAGAAAAAACGTGGACGATCATTCGGGAGGAATTATGTCGTTTTCAGCAGTTGTTGTCAGAAAGAACGAAGAAGGCAAAACATCAGCAGGTGTCGAGCAGCTCAGTGATGATCAACTGCCAGATGGTGACGTAACGATTGCTGTTGAATATTCGACCCTTAATTACAAAGACGGTCTTTGCCTAGGACCGGGCGGCGGCCTTGTCCGAAATTATCCGCACGTGCCGGGCATCGATTTTGCAGGCACAGTTGAGGCGTCACAAAGCGATAAATACAAACCAGGTGACAAAGTCGTTCTCACCGGTTGGCACGTCGGCGAAAGCTGGTGGGGCGGTTATGCGCAAAAAGCGCGTGTGAAATCTGAATGGTTGGTACCGCTGCCGGACGGTCTTTCCACAAAAGACGCAATGGCAGTTGGCACCGCTGGCTTCACCGCAATGCTCGCAACCATGGCGTTGGAGGACCATGGGTTGAAGCCAGGCGAGGGACCTGTGTTGGTAACCGGCGCCGCAGGTGGTGTGGGTTCTGTCGCAACCGCGATTCTCTCCAACCTTGGCTATGAAGTGGCGGGCGTAACAGGACGGCCTGAAACTGCTGACTATTTGAAATCGCTTGGCGCAACACAAATTGTTGCCCGTGATGAAATCAACGAAACGACCAAACGCCCACTTGAAAGCGAAACATGGGCTGGCTGTATCGATGCCGTTGGCGGTGCAATGCTTGCCCGTTTGCTTGGCCAAATGAAATACGGCACGTCCGTAGCTGCTGTTGGGTTGGCAGGCGGCGCTGCGCTGCCTGCAACGGTCATTCCGTTTTTACTGCGCGGTGTCAACTTGTTAGGTATCGATTCCGTTCGGCGCCCTTACGATGACCGCGTTCGGGCGGGGCAACGGGTGGCGACGGATTTACCGATGGACAAACTCAACCAAATGATTGTGCCAGCCACGCTAGACGACTTGCCGCAATTGGGGAAAGATATTCTCGCGGGCAATGTTCGTGGCCGTGTGGTTGTCGATGTGAACGGCTAGATCCGGAAATATTCCTCAACGGGGCGCTCGCCACTTCTAAAAGGCTTGAAAAACGGCTTACCATCAGGCCCGCTAAAGACATTGCAGTGCCCCGGGCTATCGCAGTTCACCAAGCCTGTGCCTTGGCTTAACACCGAATTGTCACCAACCTTCATGCGGCCAATGATGGCGCTGTTGGGATACATAATCACGCCTTCGCCAATTTCTGGTGCCACGCCGTGATTTTTGCCAACCGTTGAATTTTGATAGAGCACCAAAAAATTGCCATAGATGGCCTTTGCCAAAACGATGCCAACCGAGTGGCCGATCAAAAATACGTCTGGCATGTCGATCTCATAAAAAAGATCGATGCCATTCATGGTTTTGTTGAGACCAAAAAGCCGCGTTGGCCATTCGCGCTCGCCTGTTGCCTGCCAGATTTGATGCGAAAGCAGATAAAGATAGGTGCAATATTGTGTGGAATGCAGATGGTCGAACTGACCAGGTTTCCACATCTTTACGTGCTTGATCAGGTGGTGCAATCGGTCAAGCGTTGCTGGTAGATGCGTTTCAAAAAGGGC
>CAJXLH010000084.1 GCA_913055925.1 uncultured Maritalea sp.
CCTTGCGAAGCGGAATAACGGTGCGTACGCGGATCCTTGACCGTTTCCTGTAGCTTTTCGACAATATGCTTTGGCGTTGGCAAGTCCGGGTTGCCCATTCCAAGGTCGATAATGTCCGTGCCCGCCGCTCGCGCCGCCGCCTTGATCGGATTGATATGCTCAAACACGTAAGGGGGTAGTCTGCGGATGCGGTGAAACTCTTCGGTCATTTTTCTCTTTCGACCTCGTCGGTTGGAAGGATGCGTCAAGGCGGCCTGGCCCTGATCGCTAATTCTCTTATGATGCTCAATTATGGTTTTTAAAAGGATAATTCGAGCCAAACTTGATCGAAATAGTTCTTTTGGATCAATTTATTGCCCGAAAAGCTTGTTTTATGAGCCAAGCGCTGGTCAAATCGAGCGCCCATGTTTTAGTCATTCTGAGTTTTTGTGATGAGAATCTTGCGTCCTTACCTTTGTTTGATCCTGATGGCTTTTGCCTTAGTTTCTCATGGAAATGCTGCCACCTGCAAAAGCTACTCGAGTTGCGCACAAGCGGTGAAAAACTGGTGTGCAGGCAATCATCCTCGCGCCGACGGCGATAATGATGGAATTCCGTGTGAAAATGTCTGCAAATCTCTGAAAGATGTTAAGGCGTTAAAGCGCGAGTTCAGCTGCAAGTTTCCCAATGGATGATTGTCAAACTCAAAATCGTTGATAAGTTTGTTGATCGACTATTCTTCATTTGACCTACAACGCCTTTCAGCAAAAAAGTACGGAAAACGTACAATATTGAGTGAAATATGAATCTCGCTGAAAAACTTGAAGAAATTCACCGCCTTGCCCACCGGCACTGGATGAAAACGGGCGGAGAACTTGGCTTGAGTTATTCCGAGTTTGAATATCTTAGCGCGATAAAAGAACAAGAGCTTGCCGCAGTGAATGACCGGCGCGTGCAGCATTTGCGTGACATTGTGCGGGTAATGGGCGTCAATAAAGCGTCTGCAAGTGCCATGATGGACAAGCTGGAAAAACGCAAACTTGTTCGCGTGAAGCCATGCAAGTGGGACGCGCGCGCTAAAATTTATGTGCTCAGCAAAAAAGGCGACGAATTGCGGCAGCAGGGCAAACGTGCGTATGACGCGCTTTTGGCCAGCGAGGCCGAGCGCATTTCACAGTTATTGGAAACGCAAACCTTGGTCGAACCAAAAGAGTCAGTTGCAGAAGAAAAACAACCGACAACGTCCACCACGCCAAAAAAGAAGCGCGTAAAGAAAGAAAAAGCTGAGCCAGAGAAATCCGGTGAACAACAAGCACAACTCCCGCAACTCAGCCTATTTGGGTGATCTAGTTCAAACCTAGATTTGTTGGTCCATCGGAAGATCGCGAAATTTTGTTCGACACAGGGGTGTCTTTGGAAACTCGCTCAAATGAGAAGTTGCGGAACCAGGCACTGCCCGCGCCGCTGAGCATGCAGCCAAAGTTCACTTTGGTGGCGCCCTCGGGAACATCAAGCACGAGTTCGAGAGCTGTCCAATCATTGGTGTCTGTCAGCGCCCGCAAAGGCGGCGTGTCATACATATTGTCGAAGGACAGCGTTTCGCCCCGCGCGCCATCAACTCGAGCCCAAAGGCTTGCATAACCGACACGCTCTGTCTTAACTTCTGCGCAGATCTTAATGTGGTGATCGAGATAGTTTTCAGCTTTGAATTGCTGCATAAGGGAAACAAAGCTGCTCGGCTTGGTATTCACGCATTGTAGCAAAATCGCTTTTTCGCTTTGGTTTTCTTCCACCGAGACATAATAGCAATCTCGATAGTGCGTTCCCGTCGGAAACCACCCCTCTGGTATCAGATAACCGGCAATTTCAGACGGCGGCTTGCCGATCTTCGCACTCAAATGATTCCAGCTTTTCTCGCCAAGAGTTTCGGCGACCAATTCGAGTGATTGCGCGTGCGATAACTCAAGATTTCGTGCGGCAAGCGCTTTTCTCAGGGCCTTTGCATAGCCCTTAATCTGCTTTTCAGTATACATTTTCGTCCCAATAGCGACGATTGATTGTTAGTGCGTGAATTGCCAACACATCGTCGCAATGATGACGATTGTCACTGATTTCAAAAACGCATTCACCAAACCCAAAAAGAGCACACGCGGCGGGCTGCGTCAGCCCTCCATCAAGTCTAGGCAAAGAAATTGGAAGCATCAAACAAAAAAGCCGCCGCGAATGTGGGTTTCGCGACGGCCGTAAGGTCAGAGCCTATGAATTTGCAGTCTTTTGCAAGTAACTAACTCGTAGGCCTTGACCCTGTTTTGAACCTAGTAAACGTCTCGTAGGTAACGCTTTTCACGCTTCAGCGTATCAACATAGGCTTGCGCGCCATCGTCGTTCAGTCCGCCGTGCTCAGCAATTACCTCGGCCAATGCGCGGTCAACATCTTTGGCCATGCGGGTCGCGTCGCCACAAACGTAGAAATAGCCGCCCTCCTCAAGCCATTTGAATAGCGCCTTGCCATTTTCTTTCATGCGGGTCTGAACGTAAATCTTTTCCTTCTGATCGCGCGAGAAAGCGAGATCGAGGCGGTTGATCAATCCGTCTTCGCTCATTTGACCAATTTCGTCTTGGTAGATGAAATCATGGGCCAAGTGTTGATCACCAAAGAACAACCAGTTTTTACCCTTCGCACCGCGTTCGCGGCGCTCCTCCAAGAACGCACGGAATGGTGCGATACCGGTACCCGGTCCGACCATGATCATCGGCGCGTCATCATTTTCCGGCGGACGGAAGGACTTGTTTGGCGACATAAAGATGCCTGACTGATCCCCTTCTTTCACCCGATCTGCAAGGAATGTCGAACATACGCCTTTGTGCTGGCGGTTGTCATAGGTCCAGCGCACAGATGCGACTGTTAGGTGTACTTCGCCCGGATGCGCTTTCGGGCTTGATGAGATCGAATAGGCACGGTGCTGCAAAGGTTTCAGCAGTCCAACAAAATCATTTGCCGAGATGTCCAGGCCTTCTTCAAGATTCAAAAGGTCAAGCGTGTCACGCCCCCAAAGGAAGCTTTCCAGCGCTTCTTTGTCACCATTGTTGAGCACATGAGATAGTTCATCGTGCCCGGCCCGACGCTCAATTTCCGCGATGAATTCTTTGGATGGTGTCGATATCTCAAATGACTTTGCAAGCAGTTCGCCGAGTGGCAAATCGTGCCCTTCTACAGCATCGTCAACTTTTGCGCCCAAGCGTTCAAGGAACAAGTCCACCAATGCAGGATCGTTTGTTGGCATAACGCCCATAGCGTCGCCAGCTTCATAGGTCAGTTCGCTATCGCCAAGATCAAATGAGAAGTGGCGGATTTCTTTAGCTGAACCTTTGCCCGAGAGAAGACGGTTTTCGAGGATAGTCGAAGCGTAAGGGTTTTTGCGGTTCCATTTGGATTTCTTTGCCTTGGCTTCGCCACCGCTTTGTGGGACAGCCTCGCCACCGCCTGTACGCGGCATGACTTCCAATACACCAGAGGTCCATTGTTCAGCCGGTTCTTCAAAGTCGATATCACAATCAACACGATCATGTACGCGCTTGGCGCCCAACTGCTCAAGCCGCATGTCCATCAACTTACCGGCCTGACAGAACTCATCGTAGCCCGTGTCGCCAAGCGCGAGCACGGAGAAATGCATGCTTTCAAGTCGTGGCGCGGTGCTTGATGTCAGCTCGCCCCAGAAAAGGCCGGCATTGTCCGGCATTTCACCTTCGCCATAAGTGGAGATGACAACAAGGAGGTTTTGCATTTGTGCAAGCTGCTCCATTGAAATGTCATCAAGTTCAGCAACATGCGGAGCAAAGCCAGCTGCTTTTGCCGCCGCAGCAGCCTCCTCAGCAACACCTTCGGCATTACCCGTTTGGGTTCCATACAAAATATCGAGCCGTGTTAGATCAGCGTCGGCGCTTGTGCCAACATCGAACAATGACCGTGATTGGACACCGGCGAGGAAACCTGCCAGCCAAGACTTTTGTTCTTCGCTAAATGGAGCATCGTTTGGAATAAATGGAGCATTCATTGTGATATCCCCTTAGCGTGCTTCTGAGATTTGTTTGATGACATTTGTCGCAAACAGACGTTCAAAGTTTGGTACAAAACCAAGCTCTTGGGCGTTCTTACGGTCTTGGTGCAACAACCAGCCATAAGTACCAGGGCTATCCATTGAAAGGATATTCCTCAAGCTTAGCGCTTTCTTGAAGTCGCGCATACGCTTGGCTGAAACCATCAAAGCCAGCTCTTCGGTATTGTATTGGCTCACCGCTGTTTTTGCATGCGCTAGCAATTGGCTCATAAGCGCAAAATCTTCGGTTAGAACCAAGTTCTTGGCTGTTTTCACAACACGTGGATCATTTTCTGATTCCGCATTTGGCAGACGCTTCATGGCCAGCTTCAATGCATATTGTAGAACAGTCCAGGAGTTGATCACGCCAAACATTTCTGGTGATTCTGGTTCCATGTAGCTTGGTACAGCGCCGTTCAATACAGGCTTGCCTTCACGCCAAGCTTGTTTGAAGTTAGCAACCTGCTCTTTTGCTAAAGCAGTTGCCAATTCTTCTTGTAGCTCTTTTTGCGACTTCGCTGCCAAAATTTCTTCGGCGTCTTGGTACTGCAAAAGGGCACGCGGCATGATGAAGGCGAACTTCTCGCGTTCCTCGTCAAAGTTTTCCAGCAAACGCTCGCCAAGTTCTGAACTTGTTGCATCTACGTGCCAACGCAATAGCTTTTTGATGGCGTCTGCATGCATTTCAGTGATCTCGTCATTGTCCGCCAAGTAGCCGAACAAAACAGAATCCTTGGACACGTTTGACTGCAAGCGACCTTCTGGATCATACTGATAGGCGAAACCACCAGACATGCCGTTACCAAAGCCTTTTGAAAAACCGCCAAGGTTCAGCAAAGTGCCGTTTGTCATGTATTCAGCGCAGAATTCGCCGACACCTTCAACAACCGCCGTTGCGCCAGAGTTGCGGACGGCGAAGCGGTCACCCGCTTGTCCCTGAATAAAGGTGCGGCCGCCTGTAGCGCCAAACAGTGCGAAGTTACCAACAAGCACGTTTTCACCATAGCCGCTGCCACCGCCGGCAGGTGCGCGGACGATGATCTCGCCACCACATGCGCCTTTGCCAACACCGTCGTTACATGTGCCGGTATGTTCTAGGCGAATGCCGTCGTTACAGAACAATCCATAAGACTGGCCTGCCGAACCGTTGGTTTGAACAGTTACAGTGCGTGGCTTCAGATAACGGCGACCGCGCTGGTCTTTCACAGCTGCTGGAATGTCAGCATCATAGAGTTCGTGATTGAGAATGCGCTCAATATCGACAGACAGACGTCCACCAACCGACTTGTTGCGGTTGTTTAGGTTTAGATTACCACCGACCTCGATGGATTCTTGCTTTGAATCGATCAATGCAGAACGAACAAGTTCAATTAGGCTCTCGTCAGTCGCGTAATCCGCTTCAAGATAGACCGGATTTTCGATGGCGACATGTTCAACCCGTTGCAGCATATCGCGCAAGTTTAGTTTGCCGACAGAGGTCGGGTGATCGAGCAAATGCAAGAGATCTGAACGACCACGTGCGTCGCGAAGAGACTTCAGCCCAAGTTGCGCCAGTATCTCACGTACCTCATGCGAAATGTTCAGCAGGTACTGCGCAAGTGCACGCGGATCTCCGTCAAACACCTCTGGGTTTGTCGTCAAACCGGCTGGGCATTTGATGTTACAGTTCTTCGCCATAACGCATTTGAGCATCATCAACGCTGTTGTGCCGAATTCGAAGCTATCGCCGCCCAACAATGCAGACTTCACAACATCCGAACCAGTTTGATGCGCGCCTGAGCAGCGCAACACAACTTTTTGGCGAATTTTGTTCGCGCATAGGGCTTGGTGTACTTCCGCAACACCGATTTCAGCGGCGCGGCCCGTGTATTTCAACGAGGTTACTGAAGCGGCACCTGTGCCGCCTGTGTTACCAGCAACGTTGATAACGTCAGCGCCGGCTTTCGCCACGCCCACGGCAATCGTGCCAATGCCTTCAGAAGACACGAGCTTTACGATAACGCGGACACGTGCAGCTTTCGCGTCGTGGATCAGCTGCGCCAAATCTTCGATCGAATAAGTGTCGTGGTGCGGTGGCGGTGAAATCAATTCAACGCCCGGAGTGCCACCACGGGCAGCGGCGATTTCCACATTGACCTTTGGTGCTGGCAACTGACCGCCCTCACCAGGCTTCGCGCCTTGACCAATCTTGATCTCGATTTCTTCCAACATTGGGTCAGCCAGATAACCTGCCCAAACACCAAAGCGCCCGGAAGCGAATTGCTTGATGCGCGACGCGCGAATTGTGCCGTAGCGAGAAAGGTGCTCACCACCCTCACCGCTGTTGGACATGCCGCCAACCATATTTGTGCCGTGTGCTACAGCTTCGTGCGCCGACGCTACAAGAGCACCATGTGACATCGCACCAGATGCCATGGCGCCTGTAATTTCGCTGGCTGGTTGCACATCAGATAACTCCAACGGCTTTGGACAAGGCTTTAGGCGAGACAGATAGTCATACGCCCACCCCTTAGCTTGAATGTGCAATTTGCCTTTCTCAAGCCAGTGACCCTCAATGTCTTTGCCGAAACGGTCAATCAAAGACTGTGAGAGCGCATCCAAACGACCGATTTGTTTAGCCATCGGGCCAGTGAGTTTCAGCTCAAAGTGACCAGCTTCCGTTTCGTGACAATCCACACCACGGATGATGAAGTGATTGTTGCCCGCGCGGTTGAAGAGCATCATTTCTTTTCGGATGTCATCCGCGCTCGTCATGAAGCTAATGTCGGCTGGGAATGCGAGCACATCACGTAAAGCCACAGGCCGTTTATGGCGTTCTTCTGCCATTTGGCGCGAGAACTTGCGGTAGCCGGGTGTGATTTCGAAATTATCGATGGCTTCGGGTGACAGCTTGTCAAAGCTGGTGTTCACATAACCATCATCATCAATGCCAAATGCATCTTGCATGGTGGTCAGTGTGAGCAACCGCTTGTGATCCACATCGTCTTCGTCTTCTTTTGCGAATGCGATGTTTTCTTCTGTTAGATCAACAAAGCCACGTACGGCAGCTGTACCATATGAGTGCCCAGCGCCTTCGCCGCGCTCTTTAAACAGCCCCAAAATTGGGATATCACTTTCATCTTTCACCTGTAAGGCGCGTGCATGCCATGCGGCAACAGACTTAGCCGCCACAGAAAAGCCTACACCACCTACCGGTGATTTCATGTTCGGGAAATATTTAGAGAATACCGGATCTTCCGTATCAAGGAAGTTTGGTTCAAAAAACTCGCCGCCGCTGTAACTTTCAACAGTACAAAGCCCGACCTTGCCCATGGTTTTCATGAGCGCTTTTTCAGCCGCTTTTGCAAACTTGAAGTAGGCCGCTGTTGGATCATCAGCAAATTTTTCTTCAGCGCGCAAGCGTACACCAAGCGGGTAAACCGCTGCGGCGCCAAAACCAAGTGCGACTGCAATATGATGCGAAGACGAAATCTGGCCGCTTTCAACAATCAACGAAACGGAAAGACGAAGCCCCTCTTCGATCAGCTTTTGGTTGACGGCAGAAACCACCATGCTCATTGGCAATGCTGCCAGTTCAGATGTCACGTGGCGATCGGAAATAATCGCAATGCCGCCGCGATCGCGCGCAAAACGGACAACCTGTTCGCACAGCACATCAATTGCTTCGACCAAGGCTTTTTCGTTTGCCTTGTCGTTTTTGGCATCAAAACGGTATAGCGCATCAAAATCTGCAACCGGTGTATCTTGCTGAGCGCGGATTTTCAGAATTTGCGCCATGCGCAAAACAGGCGATTCCACAATGATTTGCTTGGTCGTTGTTAGGCCGCCGTGGGGTTTTGCACCCAATGCAACCCGCAATGACATGCCATCCGCTTCACGGATAGAATCGAGCGGCGGGTTTGTTACCTGCGCAAAGCGTTGAGAGAAATACTTTGCAACGCCACCTTCAGCATCGGACAATGCGTTAATTGCATTGCCATATCCCATAGCCGAAACTTTTTCAGCGCCAGACGCAAGCATCGGATCCATCAAGAAACGGAAACTTTCTTGGTTATGGGAGTAAGCGACATAGCGTGCAGCAGTACAAAGATCACCGTCATACCGCTTGGCGGCTTTTTTCGGATCTTCCTCTGGTTCTGGCAAATCGTCCAAAACTGTTCGCGCGCGAGACAACAGGTCTTTGTAGTCGCGTGCTTGCGCTAACATCTCCAGCGCTTCGACAGTTGAATAAGCGCGGCCTTCAGAATGGTTGTAATAAAGCATACCACCCGCTTCGATGCGTCCGCGTTTTGTAACGCTTTCTGGCGGGAAGTTGATCTGACCGGCTTCAGACATAACAGCGATATAGTCGTCAGTCTCAACAGATCGGAGTGGACGTAGGCCAAGACGGTCTAGGCGTGCGCCAACAATGTTGCCATCACCGAAGATCAAAGCGGCTGGGCCATCGTTCTTTTCCTCGTATAGAGAAAAGAACTCCAACATGGCCTTTACTTCATCAGAAAGCGTTTCGTCGTTTTCCCATGCTGGCGGCATCATGGACACCACACTGGTCACAAGGTCCAAACCGTCCAGCATAATGCGCGACTGAAGTGTTTGGTCCAAACGGCAGCTGTCAGATTGACCCTTTGGGCGAATAATTTTTGAGTTCCGCGCACGCGCTACCGCTGTTTCAGACAAGCGGTTCTTTTTGTCCGTATTCAACTCGCCATTGTGCGCCATCAAACGGAATGGCTGCGCCATGGTTGGGTGCGGATCGGTGTTTGTCGAAAAACGCGTGTGGAAATAGAGCGTATGAACTTCGTGGTCCGGATCAACCAGATCTTTGAAGTACGGCACGATTTCATATGAGTTCAAGCGGCCCTTGAACACTTGCGTACTGGAAGAAAGTGAAAGCGGATAAAGACCTTCAAGTTCTGGCACCAAGTAGGCTTGCGCCTCAATCTCCAACAAAATCTCATAAATGTCGCGGTCAAAGTCTTCTTCTCGACCTGTTGGGGCAATGCCAAACACCCACTGGCGAATAGCTAGCTGCGCGGCAACAGCCGCTGGGCGGATTGCGTCATTATCTACAGGCACATCGCGGACGGCCAAGATTGGCATATTGCGCTTTTGGAAAGCCTCTTCAATCAGCTCGTTGGCGCGTGAATGCTGCGTGAGGTCGTTTGGCAAAAAGAAGTTACCAACGCCAAACTTGCCGCGCTCGAGCTCTTTTCCCGCAATCTTGGAGAAAAACTTCTGGGATAGATCAACGCTGACGCCCGCGCCATCGCCCACACCCTCTGATGACATGCCACCACGGTGCGGAACGGCACAAAGCGCCTCATGCGCCTTAAGTAATAGATCATGCGTTTGCTTGCTGTCTTTGCGGGTAATAAACCCAACACCACAGCTGCTCTTTTCCAATTCGCTATCGTAAAGACCTACACGCATATCAATTCTCACCCTTGGACGCACTGCGGACGCAATACGTCAGTTATCCTGACGCGATCTTATACACCCACCATTAACCCTAGCGCAATGCGTACTGTACGGTACG
>CAJXLH010000085.1 GCA_913055925.1 uncultured Maritalea sp.
CAATTTCTTCCGCAGTAAGGTTTAGAGCTGCTTCACAAGCGCAACAACAATTGAAACCGTTGCAACAGATATCACGGTAGAAACCAAAATCGATGCCGATATTTTTTGCGGCTTAACTTGATAGTGCTGCGCCAAAATGTAGATGTTTCCCGCCACCGGCAAGGCGGCACAGGCAATCATCACGCCCGCCGCAAACGGCTCCACCGGAAATATCCAAAGCGCGGCAACGGCGACCGCGATTGGGTGCAAAACAAGTTTTAGCCCGGTTAGCCAAAAGGCCGGCACAAGACCGCGCGCCTCAATTGTCGACAATGATGCACCAATGGCGACAAGCGCCCCCGGCGTCGCCGCTGCGCCCAAAATGGTGACAAAGTCATCAATGGGTTGCCACATGGGCACTGAGAAAGCTGACCACAAAAGCCCAAGCGAAATGGACACAATCATTGGGTTGGCCAAAAGGCCCTTAATCGCTGAGCTGAGCGCCTTGATAGGGCTGGATCCTCCAGTTGAGGAGGTCACAAGGATCACCACAAGCGAACCAAAAATCGTCAAATCCATGGCCAACACGAGAATCACTGGCCCGACCGCTGCTTCGCCCATTAACAACGCGAACATAGGGATGCCGAGAAACCCGACATTGCCGATCACTGATGTGTGCGCTTCAAATGCCAATTCAGCAACGGAAAGGCCGCGCCGCAAGGCCACAATCGCCGTTATGGCATAAACAACAAAGCTTCCCGCCAGATATGCCCACACGAAAGCCCAATCAAAAATTTCAGCAAGTGAAAGATTGGCAGCAAATTTGAAAAGCATCGCGGAAAGCGCGAAATAAAAGACAAATTTTGTGAGGTGCGCGATGGCTTCTTTTGTAAAAAACCCTGTGCGACCAGCACCATAGCCGACGGCAATGAGCGCAAAAAAGGGCAGCGTTTTGAGAAAGATTTCTAGCATTTCTTAAATCTACTGGACCAAGGCCAGGGTCAGCTAGTCGGAAAACCGTTTATTGGTCCAACCACCACCAATTGCTTAGACGTCAGGCGAGCCCGGGAATGAGCCCTGATGTACGGATACCGTCGAAAATAAACTGGATCGACAGCGCCGCCAGAAGAACGCCAACAATGCGCGACACCACATGGAGCACGGTGACCCCTAGTATTTTTTGCAACTGCGTTGCGCCAAGCAGCAACAAATAGGTCAGCATCAAAATGGTGAGCATGCCGACAACCACAGCGGCCTGACGGGTCGGCTCACCTGACGCATCTGCAATCAATAGAATAACTGCGCCGATAGCGCCCGGCCCGGCGATCAATGGCGTTGCTAAAGGGAATACCGAAATGTCGTTACTCGAGGCTGCTTCAGCGTTTTCTTCATCAGTCGTGGAGGTTGCGCTGGAGTCACGCGCGAAAACCATGTCGATGGAAATGAGCAACAATAAGATGCCACCAGCGACACGCAATGCTGGCAAACCGATGCCAAAAATGTGCAATATCGCTTCGCCAAACAGCGCAAAGAACAAGAGAACTGTGCCGCCGATTACTGTGCCCTTGAGCGCCATGGCGCGCCGTTCGCGGGCTGACGCGCCAGCTGTCAACGCCGCGAAGAGCACCACAATGTCCGCCGGTCCAATGGTGGCGAAAAATGTGGTCAGCGATATGAGAAACGTTTCAACTGGCATTTCAACAAACTACTGGTTTAGCGCGGCAATTCAACCCGTAACCGGTGCCTTGTCACGCAGCTTTTCTTCAAAACCTGCTTTGTTGGCGTTTGCCAGCTTAACCATTTGCTTTTGCGCGATATCGCGCTGGTCGTATTTTCCCGCCCAGGTGATCATTTCCACCAATATGGGCGCCAAATCTTCGCCCTTTTCGGTGAGGTGATAAATGAAACTTCGGCGATTTTCCGGGTCGCGCTCTTTTTTCACGATGCCTTCGGCCTCCAGAAGCTTCAATCGATCAATTAGAATATTCGTTGCGATTGCCTCTTCTGCCTCCAAGAAATCGGAGTAGGTGTTTTTTCCAGCGATCATCATTTCCCTAATGATGAGCAGGGTCCATCTGTCGCCAAAAACATCCAAGCTGAAGGCAACCGGGCATCCCGTCTCGCGTCTTTTGCTTTGTTTTTTCTGGGTTTTTTCACTCATTCGCTTCTTTTACAAAAATAACTTGCAAAATGCAATATGTATCGCTATCGATTCACGTATTGCAAAATGCAAGTTAAAGGAACGAACATGCCAATCGCACTAACTCTTACTGAGGGTGTTATCCCTCAACACAACCACGAAACTGCTGTTGCTAAAATTACGGCCGCGTTTCTCGAGCACCATGGACTGGGCGGCAACAAAGTGATGACGCCAAATGTGACCACGCACCTTTCGATTTTGCCAAAGGGCGGCACTTACTCCGGCGGCAAACCTGTTGAAGGCGCTTGGATCGAAACCAAAACCCCCTCGTTTGCTTTGGCCGACTATGAAGTTCAAAGCGCGTTTTTCGGCGCTGCCACCAAGATTTTACTTGAACTTTCGGAAGGTCATTTGAGCCTAGATCGCATTTGGGCAAATGGCGTTCATACCGTGGACGGCACTTGGAATTTGGATGGCCAAGCGCTGACCAATGACAAGCTTGGCGCAGCGATTGCCGCTGGCTAATGCACCGGGCTGGTCGTAATGCGGTCAGCCCACATTTCCCTTATTTCGAACGAGGTTGAGAATGACCAAAACACTTACGCCGCACCGCATCTTACATACAATGTTGCGTGTCGAAGACCTTGAAAAGTCTCTACATTTTTACTGCACCCACTTGGGTATGAAGGAAAGTCGACGCGAGCATTTTCCCGAAGGGGGATTTACCCTTTCGTTTTTGGGCTATGGCGACGAGGAAACTGACACTGTGCTCGAACTCACCGAAAATAGTGGCATCAATCGCTATGAGGCTGGCAGCAAGTTTGGGCATATTGCGCTGGCGGTAAAAGATATTTTCGCCGTGTGCGAGAAGCTCCAGATAGAAGGCATCAGCGTTGCGCGTGCACCGGGTCCGATGAAGTTCCCGTCAACCAGTGGCCAACGGGATCTCATTGCCTTTATCGAAGACCCAGACGGCAATCAAATCGAATTGATTGAACGGAACTAATTAGCGCCGCCTTTCGATCGCATCCCAGATTAAAACTGCGATGTCGGGGCCGCCAAATCGCTTGATTTCGCGGATGCCTGTTGGGGATGTCACGTTGATTTCGGTGATATAGTCACCGATCACATCAATGCCGACAAAAATGAAGTCGCGCGCCATAAGAGCAGGCGCAATAGCGGCGCAGATTTCTTTCTCGCGTGCAGTTAAGTCGCTCAATTCTGGTCGGCCACCCACATGCATATTGGAACGCGCTTCGCCTTCGGCTGGAATGCGGTTGAGGCCGGCAACGGGTTCGCCATCGATAATGATGATGCGCTTATCGCCTTTGCGAACATCCGGCAGATATTTTTGGATCATAAATGGCTCTGGAAACGCATCTTCAAACATCTCCAAAAGAGAAACGAGATTTTGATCGCCTTCCCGCAGCAAAAATACGCCCGCGCCGCCATTGCCAAACAGCGGCTTGATGATGATGTCGCCATGTTGTTCACGGAACGAAGCGATCCGTGAACGGTCGCGTGTCACGAGGGTCGGCGGCATAAGCTCTGGAAATTCGGTGACGAGGATTTTTTCTGGTGCGTTGCGCACAGGGTCGGGCGCGTTTACCACCAATGTTTGCGGGTGCAGCCGCTCCAGCAAATGGGTGGTGGTGATATAATTCATATCAAATGGCGGATCTTGACGCAGCAATATCACGTCCATTTCCGATAAATCTGTGATCTTCGCGTCGCCCAACTCAAACCAATTGTCGTTATCGTCAATGAGTTTTATTGGATAAACCATTGCCGTAACAACGTTATTTTCCAGCGCCAGACTGTTTGGGACATAGTAAAACGTCTCGTGGCCGCGCGATTGGGCCTCAAGCATCATCGCAAAACTGCTGTCGCCAATTGGATTGATGCTTTCGATCGGGTCCATTTGAACGGCGACTTTGAGCTTTTTGGATGATGTCATTTGATCTGCCCGACTAATTGATTTGGAACGCATCAACGATATGCATAGGCCACGCCAAAGGTGCAAGACCTATCACATCAAATCTAATTGTAGTGTCCGCATATTGCGGGTTTTGCGACAACCAATGATTGGCGGCTTGAATAATGCGCTTTTGATTGACTGCTTCATAAGCCTGATCAAGCCCAGCCGCGGTTTGCCTTGCCTTCACCTCGACAAAAATGGTGATGTCGCCACGTCGTGCCACCACATCTATTTCGCCGCCACGCATCTTTAGGCGTGTTCCCAATATGCAATAGCCCTTTAAACGCAAATAGAGGATGGCCCAGCTTTCGGCGGAACGTCCAAACCTTTCAGCCCTTTTGCGCTGTTCGGCTTTAACCATCCCGCATCTCAAGAGCGGCTTGGTAGACTTGCTTGCGCTTGAGACCAAAATCGCTGGCGATTTGATCCACCGCGCCGCGCAAAGGCAGTTCTGTTAGCAATTCCTTCAATGCGCCGCGCCACGCATCTGGGTCCGCGATTGCCTGTTGGTCGGCACCCGCCACCATCAAAACGATCTCACCCTTCACCGCCATTTCATCAAAATCAGTAGCCATTTCACACGCGGCACCGCGATAAAAGGTTTCGAACTTCTTGGTCAGCTCGCGCGCAACGACGACTTTGCGGTCGCCGCCCATCACCTCAGCTACTGCGGCGAGCGTCGCGGCGATGCGTTTCGGTGATTCATAAAAAACCAGCGTTTCTGTCTTCGCAGCTAACTCTTCAAGGCGTTTTGCCCGCGCTTGCTGCTTTGGTGGCAGAAAGCCAAAAAAGCTGAAACTGTCCGTCGGCAAACCGCTGACAGCGAGACCGCCCAATAGAGCGGAGGCGCCGGGAATAGCAAAAACCGAGAAATTTTCTTCGGCCGCGACCCGCACTAAGGGAAATCCAGGGTCTGAGATAAGGGGTGTACCCGCATCGGAAATCAGGCAAATTGAGCGGCCTGCTTTTATCTCATCCACATAATTTTGCGCCGATGCCACTTCATTATGTTCATGCAGCGCTGTTTTCGGCGTTTTAATACCGTATGCGTTCAAAAGCTTTGCAGAGGTCCGAGTGTCTTCGCAAAGTATCAAATCGGCCCCAGCAAGGGTTTCCAATGCACGCAAAGTGATGTCTTTCAGATTGCCAATTGGTGTCGACACCACATAAAGAGCAGGTGGCAAAGCGGGGGCATCAAACACCTTACCTGATATAAAATATTGCCCGGCTGCCATTAAATCTGCTCATTCTTCAATTTATTTACGCACTAGACTCTTTAAGCTTTGCAGGCAGTTTTGTATAGCTAAGGCATGATCTGCATGAAATTGCGTAGGTAAATGCGCAAATTATGCGTGGCGGCGAGATCGAAATTGGGGATTATTGTATGTTGAAATTGGTCGTTGGTTTGCTCAAGAACACTCCCAAGCTTGCGTTTGGCGGTGCTATGGCGCTTGGCCTTGCAGCTTGTACACCTGATTTCAATTTTGGCCCCACAACGTCGAATTTCGGCACGCAAAAGCCAACGGTTACAGGAAACTTGGCCCCCGCCACCGGCGAGATTCTCGGCGACGGTCCCGTGCGCGTTGTGTTGCTTGCGCCACTTTCTGGCGAGGGTGGCTTGGGCAATGTTGGCATTTCCTTGCGCAATGGTGCAAAGCTCGCGATTGATAAAATCCAAGGCAGCCCTCAGTTTTCTTCCAACATTCATTTGGTGGTTAAAGACACTGGTGGTAGCGCGGTGAAGGCGCGCGCGGCAGCCACACAGGCAGTTAGTGAAGGCGCAAGCCTGATCCTTGGGCCCCTTCGCTCTGACAGTGTACGTGCCGCAGGCAGTGTTGCACGTACCGCTGGCATCCCATTGATCGGTTTTTCCAACAATACCGGCGCATCGGCTCCTGGCATTTATCTCTTGAATGTTCTACCTGAAACCGAAGTCTTGCGCTCGGTGAAATATGCGCAAAACTTTGGACGCAAAAGCTTCGCTGCGATTGTGCCGCGCACAGACTTTGGACAAATCCAAGAGGGTGCGTTCCGGGTCGCAACCGCGAATTCCGGCGCGGCCGTTCATTCGATTTACCAATTCTCAAACGAGTTGGAAGCCCGTAGCGCGGTCGAACAGCTGGTGCCATTTTTGTTGTCCGGATCCGTCGACGCGATCTTTTTGCCGGACCGCGCCACCGCGCCATCCATTGCGGTTTTGTTTGAAGCGGCACAAATTGAAAAAACCGATGTCACAATTATTGGCTCTGCGGATTGGGACGGGGATGTGAAAATCTCGCAAACACCATTCCTAACAGGTGCCTTTTTCCCAGCAGTTGATAGCGCTGGATATGAACGCCTAAAGCCTGAATATGAAGCCACATATTCAGCAACGCCGCACCCTATGGCGACTTTTGCCTATACAGCTGTTTTGTTGGCCAATTCTTCATCGCTTGCCAATGCGACACCGCGTTATGACCGCAATCAATTGACACGGCCAAGCGGTTTTGCTGGACAAGACGGCGTGTTCCGCTTCCTTGATAATGGCACCAACCAACATGCATTGGTGATGAAACAGGTGGTGATTGACGGCTCACGCGTCGTCGACAGTGCAAAGATGCCTTAAGGGCAATCCATTTGAACGAGATGAAGAGCCCGGAAGCAAATGCCTCCGGGCTTTTTTTCATTATAGCGATTGCGCATATTCTTCGAGCTGATCGACGACCGTTCCCCAGCCATCATAAAAGCCCATCTCCTCATGGGTCTTTTTGGCATCTGTATTTCGATGGCGCGCAATGGCTGTGTATTTTGTGCCGCCTTCTTCATGATCTTCAAACAAAACAATAGCGGTCATAAATGGGTCAGGCGCTGGCTTCCATCCTTCTGAATAAGCATCTGTGAAAACGAGCTTTTCTTGATCCACCACATCCAGATAGACACCCTTATTGTCCATCTGCTGGCCATTGACGTCCATAACCGTGTTGAACTTCCCGCCAACGCGCAGATCAATTTCACACGCGACGATTTTGTGCGGACGCGGCACAAAGAAATGCTTTATATGCTCTGGAGTGGTCCAGCATTCCCAAAGCACAGCGCGCGGTGCTTGCACGTGGCGGGTGAAGCTTAGATCGGTTTGAGGGTCGAGTTTCACGTCTTTTTCCTTTTCGCAACATCAAGGGCATAGGCGTCGAACTGATCGAGACGCTCTTCCCAAATTTGATTTTGAACATCGAGCCAGTGTTGAGCGGGCCGCATGCCATCGGGGGTTAGGCGGCAGTTTCGCACCCGTCCCTTTTTTGTGGTTTCGATAAGCCCTGCATTTTCGAGCTTGGCGACATGGGTCATAAATGACGGCAGCGCCATTTTGTGGTGTGAAGCGAGCTCCGTAACACTAGCGGGACCTCGCGATAATCGCGCAACAATGTCACGCCGAGTTTCATCACTTAGCGCGGCAAATAAGAGGTTTAGATTTGCATCATACTTAGCCATACACCTAACTATTCCGAAAACGACGCTGGTGTCAATATAGTTAGTCGATTGCCTAAGTAATGACCTCTCAAATGTTGAAAGGTCTTAAACTGATTGAGGAGTTATTTGATAATTACGCTGCTAGGTCGGCGACAACAGCATCGAGCACCGTGAAGCCCTGATCGGTGACGCGCAAGTTTCCATTTGCGAGCATCTCGACGAAGCCAATTTCTTTGAGGTGATCAATTTGTTCTTGGCGCAGCGGTATACCCGATAGCTTCTCAAATCGTTCCGGCGATATACCCGTTTTAAGGCGCAAGCCCATCAGCAAATATTCGTCACCCTGTTCGCCCTTGGAAAGAGCTTCGAACTCCACAAAACCATCACCCTTTTGCGAAACATATTCCGCCCATTTAAAGGGCATGCGTTCGGTTGATGTCGCGTGGCGTTGACCTTCTATAAGCAAGCGACCGTGAGCGCCAGGCCCGATGCCAGCATATTCACCATAGTGCCAATAGATCAGATTGTGCTGGCTTTCTTGCCCCGGTTCCGCATGATTTGAGATCTCGTATGCCGGTAAGCCACGCGCCTCGCAAATCTCTTGCGTTAACTCATAAAATTGCGCTGAGAGTTCGGCATCTGGCATCTTAAGTTTGCCGGCGTGAAACAGATCGTAATATCGCGTGCCAGCTTCAATGGTGAGTTGATATAGCGAAATATGCTCACGCGCCAAATCCAGCGCTTCGTTCAACTCGTCGCGCCACTCATCCAGTGTTTGCTCCGGTCGCGCATAGATTAAATCATAGCTCACGCGCGGAAAAATCTCTTGCGCCAGCTTTACTGCCGCGATGGCGTCCTCGACCGAATGCAAACGGCCAAGCTTTTCAAGAGGTCCCTGCCGAAGCGATTGAACGCCCAGTGATACACGATTTACCCCTGCCATTTGAATGGCTTGAAACTTCTCGCGCTCAACGCTTGTGGGGTTGGCTTCCAACGTGATTTCGACATCATTTGCCAATTGCCACTTGGTCGCGATGGCGTTGATGATTTTTTCAACCGATTGCGGCTGCATAAGCGATGGCGTACCGCCGCCAAAAAAGATCGATTTGACCGTGCGATCTGGCACCAAAATCGCTGTTTGACTGATTTCTGTAATGTAGTTTTCGACAAAAGCGTCTTCATCGAACGGTCCGCGATGGACGTGCGAATTGAAGTCACAATAAGGGCACTTGGCCGCGCAAAACGGCCAATGCACATAAACGCCGAAAAGCTCTGGGTCAGTCGTCAGGGCAACATTCCTTTACGAAAGTGGAAAACGCACGCGAACGGTGTGAAAGCCCAATTTCGGACTTAGACCAATGATGCTTTTCTTTTTCTTCCATCTCGCCAAAGGTGCGCATATGCCCTTGAGGCTGAAACATCGGATCGTAACCAAAGCCTTTGGTGCCGCGTGGTGGCCAAACCAATGTGCCCGCAACGCGCCCTTCAAAAAACGCCGTTTCGCCTTCGGGTGTCGATAGGCACAAAACAGCGATGAACTCCGCCCCACGCCGTCCTGGCGCCATGGCGCCTTTTCCCATCAATTCGGTGTGCACTTTGACCATCGCGTCGTCGAAGTTTTTGGATGGTCCTGCCCATCGGGCGGAATAAATTCCCGGCGCACCATCAAGTGCGTTCACGCTGAGACCGGAATCATCAGACAGCGCCCAAAGATTACTTGCTTTACTGGCCGCAACTGATTTCAACTCAGCGTTTTCATGATAGGTGGTTCCCGTTTCTTCTGGCTCAGGCAAACCAAGTTCACCCGCAGAAACCAGCTCTAAGCCAAAGGGCTCCAATAGCGTGCGAAACTCGCGCAACTTGCCGTCATTATGGGTGGCGACCACCAATTTTTGACCACGTTGAAGCTTGAGCATTTAGGCCTCCGCAAGTGCTTTTTGTTGCAACTCGACAAGCTCGGAAACGCCTTTTTGCGCCAAGGCGATCAATTGAGCCA
>CAJXLH010000086.1 GCA_913055925.1 uncultured Maritalea sp.
CATGTCGCACAAGCCGAAACGCCAAAGCCTTGAAACTCTTGCTCAGATGGCAAGCCAAGCCACTTCGCCTGCGCGCCAGTGGCGATCACCAAGGCATCACAGGTGTAGATGGTGCCGCTGTCGCCCGTCAGCGTGAATGGTCGGTTGGCTACATCAACATTTACAATCGTGTCAGACACAATTTTGGTGCCAACATTTTCGGCCTGCGCCTTCATTTGTTCCATCAGCCATGGGCCTTGAACCATATCCGCGAAGCCGGGATAGTTCTCAACTTCGGTGGTGATGGTGAGTTGGCCGCCGGGCTGAATGCCTTGAATGATAACGGGCTCAAGCATGGCGCGGGCTGCGTAAATCGCGGCAGAATAGCCAGCAGGGCCCGAGCCAATAATCATGACAGGTGCGTGCATGTCGCAAAACCTTACATTTGGTTGTCGATGTGTTGTGACTAGTTTAGGTATGCGACAAGCGCGTTACAAGGCCTCAGCCAAATGACCCACACAAACCTGATGTGGGCCTTGATGCTAATGACGAAATGTTTCGACCTAGATGTATTTTACGGCCAAAATCTCATAGGCCTTGGCGCCACCAGGCGCGGCCACTTCGATGCTGTCGCCAGCTTCTTTGCCAATCAATGCGCGTGCGATTGGTGAAGAGATCGAAATTTTGCCTTCGCTCGCGTTGGCTTCTGGGTTGCCAACAATCTGATAGGTTTTTTCTTCTTCGGTGTCTTCGTCGATCAAATCAACTGTCGCGCCGAATTTTACAGTGTCGCCACCCAGTTTGGTCACATCAATGACATCAGCAAGGGCTAGGATAGATTCAAGCTCTTGGATGCGGCCTTCGTTGAGGCTCTGCTGTTCTTTGGCGGCGTGATATTCAGCGTTCTCTGAAAGGTCGCCATGGGCGCGCGCTTCCGAAATCGCTGCAATAATATTGGGGCGTTCGACAGAAGTGCGTTGTTCAAACTCTTCGCTCAGTGCTTTGTGACCAGCGACTGTCATTGGGATCTTGTCCATTATCCCACCCTTTCGTGAAAGTAGTTCTGTTGCCAAGCGGCAGTCCGCAAAAAAGTTCGCGCCCAGCATCTCTGCTGGCCGCGAAGCGGAATTGATAACCTTTTATTGGTTATCCTTCAAGTGTCAGATTGCCTGCAGCAAACTTACCTGAGCGTTTGTCTTGAACGAGTTCATAACCAACTTTTTGGTTTTCGTTCAATGCTGGTAGACCAGAGCGTTCAACAGCCGAGATGTGAACGAAAACGTCGTTGCCGCCTTCGTCAGGTTGAATAAAACCAAATCCTTTTTGGGTGTTGAACCACTTAACGGTACCTGTGGGCATGGAGCTTCCTTTCGCTTAACAATGCCATTTACCTTGTTGCCCTCTTGGCGTTCAAGGCATCGATAGTTGGTAGAAACGCATGTTAACGGAGGTAGCTCCGGCCAGATCGTTCGGCCAATATTCGATGTTGCAAACCATAGATGGAAATTACGAAAACGCAATGACAATTGTAACTTTGTCGCTTGAACATTGATGTTAGGCCGAAAATCGCACGCCTGCTGAGTGGTTTTGGTCGATGATTTCGGCAAGTGTTTTGGTTTGAAGATGCTCGATGAATTTTTGCTTGGCCTCGGCAAACAGACCCGTGAGCCCACATGCGCCGACAAAAATGCACTTGCAGGGCTGAGTTGAAAGGCATTCCACAACTGCAAGGCTTGGTTCCACATGCTCAACAATTTCCGCCACAGTCAATTCGAGCGCGTCTTTGTTGAGTGAGACACCGCCATTTTTGCCGCGGGTGGCGATGATCACTTCGGCATTGGCGAGGTTATTGACGATCTTCATCAGGTGATTTTTGGAGATTTGGAGTTCGTCGGCGATATCACCAATGGTGCTTTGACGCGGAGCGATGGCACCGAGATACATCAAAAGCCTCAAACTGTAGTCGGTTTGGCTGGTTAGCTGCACAAATTGTCTCACTTTGTCGATTGCTGACCAAATCATATTGATCTTTTTCAATTAAAGCAATAAAGATGCATATGAAATACATCTTTAAATGTTTGGAATGAAGATGAGCAAGAGCTTTGCTGAAATTCACCGAGAAAACTATCGCGCGCAGGCCAATGCATATGGGATCGATGAGGCGTTTATCTCGCTGTTGGTCGAGAGCTTTTACAGCAAAGTTCGCGCGGACGAAGAACTCGGACCGATCTTTGACAATGTGATCAAAGACAATTGGGCAGAGCACTTAGGCAAGATGAAGCAGTTTTGGGGCGCGATTGCGCTGAAAACAGGCGAGTACCACGGACGACCGATGCCGGCGCACATGCGGCTGAAAAATGTCACGCCAGCACATTTTGAGAAATGGCTCGCTCTGTTTGCGGAAAATCTTGAAGAGATATCGCCGACGCCGGAGGCAAAAGCGTTTTTCAACGACCGCGCTCAAAACATCGCACGAAGTTTGATGATGGGGATGTTCTACAATCCAGAACTCGATTTACGAGGAGAGTAAATCATGATTGCAGCTATAGTTTTAGTATTTGAATTGTTGACCGTATTGGTGCTCGCTACCATGGCATTTGTGGTGTTTTCTGAGCGGGATCGCTTTCACGAACCGCCAACTGCGCTTATACGTGACCCGATTGGTCGACAAATGGTTTTGGCGGCTAAAACCGGATTTTGGTTTTGGAAATTTGCGCTGATTGTTTTGACGGTTGGCACCGTTTGGAGCTTGGTCTCATGAAAAAACAAAAGACGTTTTTTGAGCGTTCACTCCCATTTCTACCTTGGGTGCTGCTTTGGGGCTTTGCCCCAATGCCACTCTATATTTGGGCGTTCATAGCGTTGGTTTAGCTATAGCGTCCAAAGAACGCGGGTCGGTTTCTTGTTGCCCCTAGACAGCCGACCCGCGTTGTTATTTTAAGCTGCGAAATAGTCTTGAACTGATTTCACCGTCAATGTGTCGTTTGAATAGGTGACAATCCCATCAACAGCTGCAATCGCGCCAGCAATAGTTGTGTAGTAAGGGATTTTGTTCAGCAAAGCCGCGCGACGAATATCTCGGCTGTCGTTCAACGCCTGTTGGCCAGAGGTTGTGTTGATCACCAACTGAACTTCACCGTTCTTCATAGCGTCGACAATGTGTGGGCGACCTTCAAGAACCTTGTTGATCTTCTCACACGCCACACCATTTTCAGCCAAGAAGCGCATGGTTCCGCCGGTGGCAATCACCTTAAATCCAGCTTCTTCCAACAGTTTTACGCTTGGCAAAATAGTGTCTTTGTCTTCGTCGCGGACAGACACAAATACGGTGCCTTCTTTTGGCACTTTCGTACCGCCGCCGAGTTGGCTCTTCGCAAAGGCGACCGCAAATGAACTGTCCATACCAATCACTTCGCCGGTTGAGCGCATTTCTGGCCCAAGTACCGTATCAACGCCCGGGAAGCGCGCGAATGGGAATACGGCTTCTTTTACTGCAATGTGCTTAAGCTCAGGCTCTTTCAAATCGAATGAAGAGAGCTTCTCACCAGCCATGATGCGTGCGGCGATTTTTGCCACAGGCGTGCCGATCACTTTGGCAACGAACGGCACGGTACGTGATGCACGCGGGTTCACTTCAAGGACGTACAAGGTTCCGTCCTTCAAGGCGAACTGAACGTTCATCAAACCAACCACGTTCAATGCAAGTGCAAGCTCACGTGCTTGACGTTTGATCTCTTCAATGATGTCGGCATCCAAATTGCGTGGTGGCAATGAACAAGCACTGTCACCTGAGTGAACGCCAGCTTCTTCAATGTGCTCCATAATGCCCGCAACGAACACGTCTTCGCCATCGCAAAGCGCGTCGACGTCAATCTCGATTGCGCCGCCCAAATAGCTATCAAAAAGCAATGGGTTGGTTGCTAGAACCGAGTTGATCTGACCCGTTTTGTCGTTCGGGTATTTTTGACGAATGTGCGGAGGCACAAGTTCAGTCAAAGTACCTTGCACATAATCTTCGAATTCTGACGAGTTATTGGCGATGACCATCGCGCGACCACCCAAAACAAACGACGGACGAATAACAAGCGGGTAAGCGATCTCTTCCGCGACCAAGCGCGCCTGCTCAAGTGAGTAAGCGATGCCGTTGCGCGGCTGTGTTAGGTCTAGTTGCTGCAACAGCTTTTGGAAATGGTTCCGATCTTCAGCCAAATCAATCGCTTCTGGCGCTGTGCCCAAAATCGGGATGCCAGCACGCTTAATTGAGTTTGCAAGACCAAGTGGTGTTTGACCGCCGAACTGAACAATAACACCGGCAAGAGTGCCTTTTGACTGTTCGAGATGCAGAATTTCGAGAACATCTTCTTTTGTAAGCGGCTCGAAATAGAGGCGATCTGACGTGTCATAGTCGGTTGAAACTGTTTCTGGGTTACAGTTGACCATGATGGTTTCATAACCGGCATCCGCCAATGCAAATGCGGCGTGACAGCAGCAGTAATCGAACTCGATGCCTTGGCCGATCCGGTTTGGACCACCACCGAGAATAACAACCTTTTTGCGGTCGGAAGGCTCAGCCTCGTTGGCTGGTTGGCCCGCAAATGGCTCCTCGTATGTTGAGTACATATATGCGGTTGGAGAGGCGAACTCTGCCGCACAAGTATCAATGCGTTTGTAAACCGGATGTACGTCCAAATCGTCGCGAAGCTTTTTCACGTCGCGTGGACGTTTCTCGCTGAGGTCCGCCAAGCGACCGTCAGAGAAGCCCATAGATTTGAGTTTGCGTAGCTGTTGCGCATTGTCCGGTAGACCGTATTTTTGGACCTTTTGTTCCATCTCGACGATGCCACGGATTTGCTCCAGTACCCAAGGGTCATATTGGCAAACAGCATGAATGAATTCGTCATCAAAGCCCATGCGCATCGCTTCAGCAATCACAAGCAAACGGTCTGGCGTCGGCTTGCCAAGCGCAGCGCGAACTGCGTTTTTGTCGTCGCCTTCGCCAACGCCTTCGATCACAACTTCGTTGAAGCCTGTAAGGCCGGTCTCAAGCGAGCGAAGTGCTTTTTGCATGCTTTCTTGGAATGTACGGCCAATGGCCATCGCCTCACCAACAGATTTCATGGCTGTTGTTAGGCGATTGTCGGCGCCAGGGAATTTTTCGAACGCAAAACGTGGGATCTTGGTGACCACATAGTCGATTGAAGGTTCGAACGAAGCCGGTGTTGCGCCGCCTGTAATATCGTTTTCAAGTTCATCAAGTGTGTAGCCAACCGCAAGACGCGCAGCGACTTTCGCAATTGGGAAACCTGTTGCTTTGGAAGCCAACGCAGAAGAACGCGACACACGCGGGTTCATTTCAATAACGATCAAACGACCATTTTCTGGGTTCACTGAGAACTGAACGTTCGAGCCGCCTGTTTCAACACCAATTTCGCGCAGAACTGCCAAAGAAGCATCGCGCATGATCTGGTATTCTTTGTCGGTCAGCGTGAGGGCTGGCGCCACAGTGATACTGTCGCCGGTGTGCACGCCCATTGGATCAATGTTCTCGATTGAACACACAATGATGCAGTTGTCGTTTTTGTCACGAACAACTTCCATCTCGTATTCTTTCCAACCGATAATGCTCTCTTCAACAAGCACTTCGTTGGTTGGTGAGGCATCGATGCCGCTTTCGATGATCGCGATATATTCTTCGCGGTTGTAAGCAACGCCACCACCGGTGCCGCCCATTGTGAACGATGGTCGAATGATTGCAGGCAATCCGACAAACTCAAGCGCTTCAAGCGCCTCGGTGAGGTTATGGGCAAGCATTGAACGCGGTGTTTCAAGGCCAATCTTGTCCATTGCTGCGCGGAACAGCTCGCGGTCTTCAGCCTTGTCGATCGCCTCAGCTGTCGCGCCGATCATCTCAACGCCATACTTTTCCAGAACGCCCATCTTGCGCAGTGAAAGTGCGCAGTTAAGCGCCGTTTGGCCACCCATTGTCGGGAGCAACGCATCTGGACGTTCTTTTTCGATAATTTTCGCGACAACTTCTGGGGTGATCGGCTCCATATATGTGGCGTCAGCCAAATCTGGATCGGTCATGATTGTCGCTGGGTTTGAGTTCACCAAGATTACTCGGTAACCCTCAGCCTTTAGCGCCTTACAGGCTTGTGTGCCTGAATAGTCAAATTCACACGCTTGGCCAATGATAATAGGTCCAGCGCCGATGATTAGAATGGAGGAAATATCTTCGCGTTTAGGCATTTTGTCACTTCGCAGCAAGCCAGACACGAACGGCAGGGAGGAGCGGTTCGAGCGGCGATTCATCTCATATGTGGCTGAGTGCGCGTTTTAGGGCGAAAAGAGCAAAAGGGGAACCCCTTTTGACAAAGAATCTTTAGCGAAATGTTTGATCAATTGGTCAGTTATTGATCACTTTGCGTTTTTGTGGCGAAAAATCATGTCTTTTGAGGCAATTACGGCACCCAAAGTGATCAAAATGCAAGCCGCGCCAACTGCCCAGGTAAATTCACCAAAGCCGAAGCCGATCAAAATGATTGTGGACAGTAAGGGCGCTGAGTAAGACGCCGCGCCCAAGATTTGGATGTCGCCGTGCTTTACGCCGTGATCCCAAACATAAAAGGCAAGGCCAAGCGGACCCAGTCCCAAACCGATAACGGCTAACCATTGCCACTGGTCTGCTGGCCAAACGGTCGTTTCCCATAAAAGGTGGCCACCGAGTGACAAAAGTGCAGTTGCGGCGCAGAACCCGGTTACTGTGTCTGTTGGCACCTCTGCAAAGCGGCGTGACAAAACGGAGTAAGTGGACCAGGTGAGGGCGCTAAGAATGGCGAAGAAGTAGCCAACCGCAAATTCGGTTTTGAATGAGAACCCTTCACCACCAGTCACAATGAGCGCCGCACCGCCAAGGCCGAGTATGCAGCCGGCAATGTGCTGCCATTTAAGTCTTTCTCCGGGAAGGAGAGCGGAAAACAAAACAATGAGTAGGGGCCAAAGATAGGCAATTAAGCTTGCATCGACGGTTGGGGCGTTGCGCAGCGCGGTGAAATAAAAAAAGTGATAGCCAAACAAACCCGCAATGCCCAAAGCCCATGCTTTTGCGGGTTGACGTAGATTTTTGACGGCACCCGGGGTGCGTAGCAAGTTCGCGATGCCCACCACTGTTCCCACCGCAAACGCCATGGCGTTGAGCTGGAACGGCGGGATGTCGCCACTGGCCGTCGCAAAGAGCGCTAGAAACGACCAAAGCAAAATGGCGATTGCACCGATGAGTGTAGATGCGCCGCGTGACATAAAAGGCTTATTGTGGCAGGGTCTGTTGCATCGATTGGCGTTTTGCAAACTCAGATTGCCACGCCATCACTTTCGGGTAGCCGGAAAACCAATCATGATTGCCTAAACGGAATTCGATATAGTCGATTGCCGTCGCTAATGCGATTTTGTCGGTGGTGACATCTTGAGAAAAGTTGACGACTTCCTTTTCAAACTGGGCAAGCGCGCGGTCGATGGCATTGGTCCAGCGACCGATCCACAAGTCGAAGTGCTTTTCTTCTGGTTTTCTAAACTCGTGAACGAGGCCAAGTGCGCTATCGAGCATTCCATCGGCCATGGCTTCGCGGCGTTTGGTTTCCCACTTGGCATCGCCTTCGCTTGGCGTGAGCATTGGGCCAGTTCCGACTTCGTCGAAATAGGCGCAAATCACAGGGCTATCAAAAAGCGTTTTGTCATCGTCATAAACGAGACAGGGGATTTTGCCTAACGGGTTGAGGTGATTAAGCTTATTCGGCTCATCGATTGGATTGACGAATACTTCTTCCAAACCAGTAATATTCTTCTCGCGCGCGGTAATGCGACATTTCCGGGCGTAGGGCGAAGCGTGGGAGACAAGAAGTTTCATCAATACATTCCTTTGGTCAGAGGGCGAGCTTAAAGCCTTCGTGCGAGCGTTCAAAGCCCAAATTGTCATAAAACCGATGCGCGTCGGGGCGGGTTTTTGATGAGGTCAGTTGCACCAAACGCGCGCCTTTTTCGCGGCCATACTCGATCACCCAGCGCATCATTTGGCCGCCCAAGCCTTGGCCGCGCTGATCTGCACGGATGTGCACGCCTTCGACTTGCAGGCGCGACTTTCCGCGACCAGCGATGCCGTGAAGAATGTTGAGCTGCACGCAACCAACGGCTTCGCCGTTTAGTTCGGCAATGAAGTAGTTATTGTTCGGGTCGTCTTCGATTTGATCCCACGCGGTTTGATATTCTGGCGTATCGGCAGCATCTGCATCGTCGACAATTTCTCTGCCTGGTGCATTGCCACCAATGGAGAGGGCGAGAATTGTGGCGATGTCTTCTCGCGTTGCAGGTCTAAATCTGAGATTTGGCATGGTCGTTCTTTCTCAAAGAAGTGAGCAATTCGAACTTGGGCGAGATCGGAATGATTGTTAGGCTAAGCGTAAAGTGCAGGCAAGGAGAGAAATTGTGACGCGTTCAAAAGAAGTTGATGACTGGTTTGCCGCCTACGATAATCCGCAAAAGGAACTGCTTTTGGCCGTGAGGGGCATTGTTTTGGCGGCTGATCCTCGGATTACAGAATGCATCAAATGGAAGACGCCGACATTTGCTTACAAAGGCAATCTATTCAGTTTCAATCCGCGCTCGAAAAAGCATGCGAGCCTGTTGTTTCACACTGGCGCAAAAATTGGCGGCGACTTTCCGCTGTTGGAAGGTGATACGCCTGTGGCGCGTACCGCAAAGATTGCGGACCTTAAGGAGCTGAAATCAGTTGAAGATCAGCTCAAAGCGATCGTTGTCCATTGGTGTGATACGCAGGACGGCTAGCTTGGCGAAAACTAAGGTCGCAAACTGTCTCAAAAATGAGACTCGGGCTGTGGAAAAGCGTCTAATTTGACGAAACGTCGAGCCGTTGCATGCGACGATACATTGTCGCGCGGGAAATGCCGAGCTGTTTCGCAGCGAGTGAAACGTTGCCTTTGGCGCGTGCGAGTGCGCGACGCAGCTCTGACTTTTCAGCGGACTTTAAACATGTTTGCGGTTGGCTTTCGCCAGCCATCAGATCGGCCAGCGGTTTCGGTTCAGCAATTTGCGCATCGCTAATGTTAAACGCCTTGCGGGCATGGCGGTTTGCACCAATGACCAAATCGTCTTGATCCACCGCCAGAAGGGCCGAGGCGTTGAGATCTTCAGTTGCGGCCATAACGATACGTGCATCGGCAAATGACGCGCGGAAATAGTCTTGCTCGATGCGGAGTGCAGTGTCGCTTACAACTTTGCCGAACACATTGGCAAAACCGCTTGTAAGATCGTTGCGACAGCTTGAAACATCTAACACAGCAATCATTTTGCCATGGTTGTCGAAGATGGGGGCGCCCATGCAACTCATCATGGTGTTTTGGCTCTTAAAGTGCTGATCTCGGTGGATCACAACAGGGCGTTGTTCGGCAGCGCAAGTGCCGATGCCGTTGGTGCCTTGCACCGCTTCAGACCATATTGCGCCGGAGGCTAGACCCCAATTGTCGAACACCATTTTGTCGCCATCTT
>CAJXLH010000087.1 GCA_913055925.1 uncultured Maritalea sp.
TTCCTGCATCACCAAAATCGAAATGCGACGGTTCGCAGCCAAATAAGGATCGTTCGGGAACAGAGGTTCCACATCGCCCTTGCCAACAACCGAATAAATGCGCTCCGGCGGCAATCCAAACTCTTCCATCAAGCGGCGGATCACATTGGCACGGTCTGAGGATAGTTCCCAAGGGCCGTAAGCGCTTGCATTGTAGGTTGCGCCCGCCGCTGTGTGACCCGTAACGCGAATTTGGTTGGGTAAGCTTTTTAAGATCGGTGTCATGATCTCAATCGCTTGGCGTGTCGCCTCATAAGGGTATTTCGAACCTTCGGGGAACATTGAGCGCCCTTCTTGGTCAACAATTTGGATGTGAAGGCCTTCTTCGGTTTCCTCAATCAACAAATTGTCGGCAACAAAAGTGATTTCAGGCAATTCCTGCCAGGCTTGCCGCAAAGTGGTTGTGGCAAGCGCAAACTGGCGCGGAATTTCAACTTCTGATTTTTCAATATTGTGCGTATTGGCCTCAGGGCCTTGCTTTGTGCGGTTCGTGTGTCGAACGTCAGAAAACTCGGTTTGTACGTTTTGCTCTTCAGTAGTGACTGATTTCACAAAGTCGCGCTGTGGGTTGCCATCACGTTCGATGATACCTGCGCGCGCTTGCACTTTGATAACGCCGAACGCGTCTTTCAATGAGCCGGCAACCACTTGCAGTTTTTCATCGTCTTGAATGGAAAAAGAAATAATCAAAACGAAGAAGCACACCAAAATGGACATCAGGTCAGCAAATGTGACCAGCCATTCTGGAATATCACTGCCGCCACCGGCTTTCTTTTTCTTGGCCATTCGTTTTGCTCCGTCGCGCCGAACTCCACCAATTAGGCGGCTTCAGCTTCCTCTTCACGCATCTTTTCAGGCAAATATGCGGTGAGCATTTCTTTGATCAATGCAGGGCTCTTGCCATCGCGGATCGACATCACGCCGTCAATAATCAGCGTTTGGTTGATGTCCTCAACGTCAAGCTTTGCGGTCAATTTGTCTGAGATTGGCAGACAGATCAGGTTGGCAACTACCGCACCATAAAGCGTTGTCAGCAAGGCAATCGCCATCGCAGGACCAATTGCAGATGGGTCGGACATGTTGGCAAGCATTTGCACCAGGCCGACAAGCGTACCGATCATCCCAAATGCCGGGGCCGCGTCACCTAGCGATTTGAAAACACGCTGACCTTCTGAAAGGCGCGTGATGAATTGGTCCCGTTCCAATTCCATGGTCTCGCGAATAAATTCAGCATCATACCCATCAGCAATGTATTGAGCGCCTTTGGCTAGGTTTGGTTCTTCAACCTCAACATTTTCAAGACCAAGTGGACCGTTCTTACGCACGATGTCACCCATCTCAGCGATTTGTTCGATCAGCTCACGCGGATCAACTTTTTTGTGGGTGAAGGCGACCTTGCCGCCTGTTGCAAATGCCGCAACGACACCTGCCAACGGAAAACGGATAAGGGTGGCTGCCAAGCCACCGCCAATAACAATCATCATGGATGGCGGATCGATAAACTGCGAAATTGACCCGCCCATAAAGATGGCGAGGAAAATAAAGCCGGCACCCGCAACCATGCCAAGAATTGTGGCTAAATCCATTTTGACCTTACTCCTTACTGCAACCCGAAAACGCGGGCGCTAGGTCTGCTACTTGGGTCGCAGTGTAGCTTGTTAAGGCTAATCAGCTGTTAATGAGGCAGGGCCATGTTGATGTTGGTCAGTAGGTGTCAAATCGGCTCAACACATTGAAGTTTCTTCGATTTCCCAAGATGTGTGATTTCACTTCTTATGGGTTCGTTAACCATAATTCGCCAATATTGCGCACATTCGATTCACCATGTTTTGGGTGGCTTATGTCCTCTCATCCTCACAATAAAAGGCAGTTAAGCGTCGGCGTTTCCGCGGCGGTTTGCCTTTGCGTGTGGGGAAATGCGGCATCAGCACAGAATTTACTGCCCGGCTGGCAAGAGCAATATTCGGTTGAATTGCGCGGTGGCTTAGAACGCAGCAATTCTGGTTTTGAGCATATCATCACGATCACGCCGGAAGTGCGCCTTTTAAGAGAAGCAGACGGTCAAACCTATGAATTTGATGCTACTGCGGAAATTGATCAGACGGGCACAGATGCTGTTCGCATCAATTCGATTGGGATCGGCGGAACCGCTGGTTTGCGATTGAGCCGAAACTCTAGCGCCTCGGTTTCGGCGCGATATGGCATCGGTCAGGCGCGACCAAGCGATCCTGATACGCCAACAGGGGTCGCGCAATCAGGGCACACGCAAGAGCTTCAAGTTGGTGGTGCTTATGAGCAACAATTTGGTCGCTTTACCGGAAGTTTGCGTGGTGGATTTGGCCGTTATCAGCAGGCCAATAGTTTGCTGGCTGATAATAACTATCAATCAAACGCTGATCAGAACTATTGGGGCTCGCAAGTTGGCGGGCGCTTATCCTACCAATTCACGCCGCGGCTTGCTGCGTTTATCGATGCTGAATTGTCAAAGCAGATATATGATGCCGCTTCGACCAGCCTATCAGCAAAACGCAACAATTGGACATTTGAGACGCGCCTTGGCGGCACCTACACGTTGAATGAACAAATCAGCGCTGAAGCATCCGTTGGCATGGCCTTGCAAGACTATGATGATGCAAGTCTTGCTGATTTACGTCTTTACAGCTTTGATGCGTCCGCAAATTGGCAGATTTCGCCGTCTGGCGTGGTGACATTATCTTACGGTACAGAGCTTAACCCGACCCAACGTGCAGGCGAGGTGATGGAGATCCAAGACACCGCGCAATTGTCATATGCACATCGGTTCAACAATCAGTGGTCGGCGAGCGCATCGACGTCGCTTGAGACACGCAAATATCAGCAAACGAGCGCTGAGGTGAAGACGTTTGGCGCCGCACTAGGCGTTGATTATCAAATTAATTCTGACCTATCCGCCTTTGCCAGCTACTCATATTCACTGCGTGAAGAAACGGCGGTCGCGCCTGAACGACGCCACCGCATTGAAGCTGGCCTGCGTTTCTCGCGGCCATAGAGTCGCTTAGGCTTTATCCTCAAATAGAGATTGGGCGATTGAACGGACTTCGTGTTTAAAGTCGTCCGCGATGTCTTCGCGGTCGAGCGCAAACACAACGTTTGCGGTCAAGAAGCCAACTTTAGAGCCACAGTCAAAGCTATGTCCGTCATATTTGACACCTGTGAAATTCTGCTGACCCATTAGGGTGACCATGGCATCGGTGATTTGAATTTCACCGCCAGCACCTTTGGTTTGCTTTGCCAATAGGTCGAAGATTTCAGGTTGCAGAATATAGCGACCAGAAATGATGAGGTTAGACGGCGCGTCTTCCACCGCTGGTTTTTCGACCATTTTGGTGATTTCAAAACCTTCATCGGCCCCTTCACCGCGTCCCACAACGCCGTAGGAGCTGACTTCAGACTGCTCAACCTCTTCTACCGCAATAACGTTGCCGCCTTGCTCATTGTAGCTTTTCATCATCTGGCTCAAAACACCTGGTTTTGAGCGCATCAGCATATCTGGAAGCAAAAGAGCGAAAGGCTCGTTGCCGACAATATCTCGCGCGCACCACACGGCGTGCCCCAGACCCATCGGCTCTTGCTGGCGGGTAAAGCTTGTTTGGCCCGGTCGCGGCAATCCTTCGGCCAGCAAATCCAGCATGTCATTTTTCTTGCGCTGATGCAGGGTGATTTCCAGTTCAACTTGACGGTCGAAATGGTCTTCAATCACGCCTTTATTGCGCCCTGTAACGAACACAAAATGCTCAATTCCAGCTTCTCGTGCCTCATCAACAGCATATTGAATCAATGGCTTGTCGACCACGGGCAGCATTTCTTTTGGCATTGCTTTTGTGGCAGGCAAAAAGCGTGTGCCAAGTCCCGCGACGGGAAAAACGGCTGTACGAACTGGTTTAGGCAAACTGCGTTCCTTTTTTGTCATTTCGCTGACGATGTAAGCTTTGCTTAGTGTAATCTCAACCCTCTTAGTGATAGACACAACCCGTTAACAAGAATTGAGGATGTTCTCATGAGCGTTTTGGTTACCGGCGGCGCTGGCTATATCGGCAGTCACATGGTGTTGAGATTATTAGATGCTGGTGAAAAAGTCACTGTGCTCGATAATCTGGTAACGGGCTTCCAGTGGGCCGTTGATGATCGTGCCGACTTTGTTGAAGGCGAAATTGGCGATGTGGAGTTTGTCACAGCGCTCATTCAAGAACGTAACATCAAATCGATTTTGCACTTCGCAGGTTCGATAGTTGTGCCCGAATCGGTTGAAAACCCTTTGAAATATTACGCCAACAACACCGCCAACACGCGCAACTTGATCGAAGCTGCGGTGAATGGTGGTGTGAAGCATTTCATTTTTTCCTCAACCGCAGCTGTTTACGGCATGACAGGCTCAGAGCCAGTGAGCGAAACAACCACGCTTAACCCGATGTCCCCCTATGGTCGCTCAAAACTAATGAGCGAGATGATGCTTGAGGATGTCGCGGCAGCCCATGACATCACCTATGGTGTTTTGCGCTATTTCAACGTCGCGGGCGCGGACCCACAGGGCCGAACTGGTCAGTCGACGCCATTGGCGACGCATTTGATTAAAGTTGCCTGTCAAACCGCGTTGGGGCAACGCGATAAGATGAAGATATTCGGCACAGATTATGAGACTGCGGATGGCACCTGCGTCCGCGACTATATCCATGTAACAGATTTGGCCGAAGCGCATGCTTTGTTGCTCGACTATTTGCGCGATGGCGGCGAAAGCACCACAATGAATTGTGGATATGGACGCGGCTATAGCGTTCGGGAAGTGGTCGATACCGTCAAAAGCGTCACGGGTGTTGATTTTGTTGCTGAAGAGAGCG
This sequence comes from uncultured Maritalea sp., assembly GCA_913055925.1. Taxonomy (GTDB): domain Bacteria; phylum Pseudomonadota; class Alphaproteobacteria; order Rhizobiales; family Devosiaceae; genus Maritalea. The sequence goes on from CAJXLH010000087.1 coordinate 4,914, forward strand.
CACGGCGCCCAGGCGACCCTGCTGCCATCGTTGCAAGCGCTGAACGCGTTCGCACAATACTCGGATGGAAGCCAAAGCATGAAGATTTGCGCGGTATTGTTGAGCGCGCACATGCATGGGAGAAATATCTACTGACGCGGAATGATCGCCCTGAAATTGGCTAGATTTTGTTCTAGCTAAGTTTTGACTAAGGCTAAAAAGGGGACGGACCATTGCGCGGATTGATTGCTGTTGTTTGTTTCCTTTTGATGTTTGGTGCTGGAATGGCCGCGCCGAACCAAAGCTTTGACGCTTTTGTAAAATCATTTGAGCAAAAGGCTGTCGCCGAAGGCATCAAGAAAAGCCTTTATCGACAGGTCACATCCGGGCTGACGCCTGACCCTTCCATCAAAGTCGCGCAAGGTTCGCAGCCTGAGTTTGAACGGCCCATTTGGGACTATATTGATAAGCGTGTTACTGCCCAGCGGATCAAAATTGGTCGCGCGGCGTTTCAAAAAAACAAGTCAGCGTTTATGCGCGTTCAACAGGCCTATGGTGTCGATCCATATATGTTGGCTGCGATTTGGGGCGTTGAAACAGACTTTGGCGCGATTATGGATAATCCGCGCTATTTTAAACCGGTTCTGCGATCCTTGTTTTCTCTCGTGCATCAGCGCCGCGGACGCGTTGCTGCAGATGAAAAAGAACTCATTGCGGCCTTGCGGATTATCCAAAATGGCGAAGCACCAAAAGGCGGATTGAAAGGCAGTTGGGCGGGGGCGCTTGGGCAGCTGCAAATTATGCCAACCGCTTTTTTGACCCACGCGACTGATTTTGACCGTGATGGCATTCGCGACCCGCATAACTCGTTGGAAGATGCGTTGGCATCGAGCGCGAAATGGTTGTTGTCGCTCGACTATCAACCCGGTGCGGACTGGGGCTACGAAGTCGAATTGCCAAATGGCTTTGACTATTTGCTTGCAGGGCGCACGACGTTTCGGACCGTTTCTTTTTTCGCGCAACGTGGCGTGAAAAGGGTGAAGGGGCGTGAGTTTAAAGACTTAAGCGAGCAAGTCTTTTTGTATGTCCCGGCAGGGTCTAACGGACCGAAGTTTTTAATGACCCAAAATTATTTGGCGTTGAAGGGATACAATTTTGCAGATTCTTATGCGCTGGCGGTTGCTCATCTTACCGATCGACTTAAAGGCGCTGGGCCCTTGATCAATGATTGGCCGCGGAACGCAAAATTCCTCAATCGCCAACAACGCATAAATTTGCAGCAACGATTGATGGATCTTGGCTTTTACAGCGACAAGATCGATGGTCGATTTGGTCCCATCAGCCAAGAAGCGTTGCGCAAGTGGCAAGCGGCGAACGGGATGAAAGCAGACGGCTTTCCGACGGTTCAAATCTATAATAGTGTGATGCGATGACTTTCTTTCGTGCGCAAATGGCCGCTTTGTTGGTTTTGGGTTTGTTGGTGTCTTTCGCGCCAGCGCCGCTTGGCTTTTCATTAGTTGATCAAGCCGTAGCGCAGGAACGTGTTTTGGTTGCACAAGCAGAGAAGAAAAAGCGTCGTTCGCTGTTTGATGTCTTGTTTGGCCGCAATAAGTCCGCCAAAGAAACCAAGAAGACCACAACGAAGAAAAAGTCGACGTCTTCTAGTCGCCGTTCGTCAGCTAGCGTAACGACCATTCCCAAGATCAAAATGATTGAGAAATCGCCTGACGCGAAAAAGCTTCTGGTGGTCGGGGACAGCTTGGCCATTGATCTCGCTAAGGCCCTAGATCGGTTTTATGCCAAAGACACCGAGCTTGCGATTATTTCCAAAGGTGTTGGTTCATCTGGGTTCGTGCGTGACGATTATTTTGACTGGAACGGGGCGGTCAAAAAGTTTTTGGCTGAAGAGCAATTTGATATTGTCGTTGTGGCTGTGGGCATCAATGACCGACAAGATATTCGCGCTTCGGATGGTCGACACAAGCCTTTAACAGACGGCTGGAAAAAAGAATACGAAGCGCGGATCAACGGGTTTTTGCGTGAGCTAAGTGCAGCGAACAAACCAGTTGTTTGGATGGGTCTGCCGCCTATGAGCAAGTCATCCTACTCAAAAGCGATGAGCCAAATTTCCTCTTTGCACCGCTTGGCGGTGTTTGCGAATGGTGCGGAATTTGTCGATATTTACGAGCGGTTTGCAACGCCTGAGGGTAATTACACCTCGAAGGGACCGGACTTGAACGGCAATGTTGTCACCATGCGCAAAGGCGATGGTATTCACCTTTCCTCTGCAGGCAGTGACAAAGCGGCTTTCTTTATCGACAAGGCCGTTAAGCAGTTCTATCGCGGCGGTGAAATCAGCGTTGCGGTAGCCGATGTGCTGGCTGGGACTGCAGCCTATGATATGTTGCGTCCGCCGTTTCAGGGCATCGCGCAAATCCGCAAATTAGAGCTTGCCGGCGCTGTTGTTGATCTAAGTTCAAACCCTATTTCATCAACAGAGTTGGTTGTCGCGGTTGATGCGCGGGCAGAACCCCTGTCGCTTGACGCTATTTTTGCGGCGCCTCAAGGGCGGGCTGATGCCTTTGGCGTTGGTATCGTGCCTGAAGTTGAAGATGAGAGCGCTCAAAACTAGGGCAATCGAACTGAGCTAGCAGGGGCTCCAAACGCCCAAAGAAAAAGGGGCCGCCTTGTCGGCAGCCCCTCGTATATTTAGGTCATCAAAGAAACCTAGTTCTTTGCTTTACCTTCGATCTTTTTCGTTGTGTCGCCAGATGCAATTTCGATTTTGCGCGGACGTTTGCTTTCCGGCAATTCGCGCACCAAATCGATATGCAGCAAGCCATTTTCTAGCGCGGCGCCGCGCACTTCAACATAATCAGCGAGCTGGAAACGGCGTTCAAACGAACGTTCCGCAATGCCACGATGTAGGAATTCGCGGTTGGTTTCGCTAGATGCTGTTGGCTTCGCGCCTTTTACGCTGATGGCATTTTCTTTGGTTTCGATAACCAAATCATCTTCCGCAAATCCGGCCACAGCCATGGTGATCCGGTAGCTGTCTTCGCTCAGCCGCTCGATATTATATGGCGGGAAGGCGTTCGCTTCTTGCGGTGAAAGGTCATCAAGCAAGTTGAACAAGCGATCAAAGCCTACAGTTGAACGGTAAAATGGTGATAGATCCAAACGGGACATGCATATTCTCCTTTGAGCAATATGTTGCGTTTCTTTAAATCAAATAGCGCACCCAGTTTTTCCGGCGTGCTGCTAGCCGATCCCATCATTGGCGACCGACAATTGAGATGTTGGTTTTGCCCAATTTGATTTCAAGACCTTGCGCAAAAAAATTCAAATGAACCGAAAATGAACGTGGGTTTCGGAGTTGGTTCAGCCATGGCTTGCTAAACCTCTAATCGTGACATCGACATAAGTCTGATCGCTTTAAACCCCGGTGTCACACCAATTTAAATCTGAACAGGATGCCATCATCCGCCCCCCGCATGGCATCCTCAAAAAGGCCAGTAATCCAATAATTGGATTGCTGGTTTTTTTGTGCTCGTGTAATTGCTAGGGTCAATTGAGTTTATCCTGCACGTTGTTGAAAAATGAATTCTGTTTCAAAAAGCACTGGCCTCGAACTTGCCAATATTGCGGCAAACCCAATCCCTGATGGGGCAAGCGCTGGGTTTATGAAAACCACTGACAATGTGCAGCTGCGCTATGCGATTTTTCGCAGCGCAACGCAAAAGAAGCGTGGCACCGTTTGTCTGGTGCATGGGCGATGCGAATATATTGAGAAATATTTCGAAACCATCACAGATTTTCAAAAACGCGGATTTGACGTGGCCACGTTTGATTGGCGTGGGCAGGGTGGCTCTGAACGCCTGATCAAAAACCCACGCGTGGGGTATATCGAAGACTTTGACGATTATCTGACGGACCTTGTGTCTTTCCATACAGATATCTTGCTGCCGGATTGCCCGGGCCCGTATTTCTTGGTTGGCCATTCAATGGGTGGGTTGGTGAGCCTATTTGCGGCGGCGAGGGACCGATTGATGTTTGATCGGGTGTTTTTATCGGCGCCCATGGTGGCGGTTGAGACAGGCTTAAGCCTTTCCACTGCAGCCAATGTTCTTGGTGTGGGTAAGTTTTTAGGCCTGAGTGCAATGCCACTCACGCCATGGGATTTCCCGCAAGTGAGCGAGAAAACCTTCCCCGGCAATGACCTGACCTCAGATTTTGATCGTTACATGCGTATGGTCAAAACGTTAGATCATCGCCCTGATCTTGAAATTCGATCGCCAACCATTGGTTGGGGCGCAGCCAGCTTCAACGCGATGCTGAAGGCCAATCGCGCAGAGTTTCCGGCAGCGATTAAAATTCCGGTGCTGATGCTGGCCGCCGCGTCAGACACCGTTGTTTCAACTGCAGCCATCGAGCATTTGGGCGTGAATGCGCGTATTGCACGACATGCGGTTATCCCGAATGCCCGGCATGAAATCTTTATGGAGCGTGACCCGGTGCGCGAGCAAGCACTGGCGGCTTTTGATGCGTTTGTCACCGAGCAAACCAAATATTAGGACCTACTGC
>CAJXLH010000088.1 GCA_913055925.1 uncultured Maritalea sp.
CCGGTGGTCACGGTTATTGCTTTGGGCATCCCTACAATCTTTTCTGGCGCGATTATCACCGAGCAGATTTTCCGCGTGAACGGCCTTGGCCAATTGCTGATTATCGGCATTCAGGGTGCGGACATTCCAATGGTTCAAACGCTTACGTTCATGTTTGCTGTTCTGATTGTGCTGTTTAACTTGATTGCCGACATTGTGTACGGCCTCCTAGACCCGAGGATCCGCTATGACTGATCAGGCTGTGACAACAAACACAGACAACGCCCAACTTGGCGCGCAGCGCACGCTTTGGGGTGATGTTTGGCGCCAGTTTATGCAACACAAAGGCGGCGTGGCTGGATCGATCGTATTTGTGACGATTGTGTTGGTGGTGGCCCTTGGTCCATTCATCCACACAGTTGACCCGCAGTTCCTGGATATCCGGAACAAAAACCTTGGGCCTTCGTTCGCTCATCCAATGGGCACTGACAATCTGGGTCGCGATATGTTCGCCCAGATTTTGGCCGGTGGTCGGATCACGCTGGCGGTAGGCATTTTGGCGATGGCATTGTCGCTGGTGCTCGGCACATTGGTTGGCGTCGTTGCGGGCTTCTTTAAAAAGCTTGATGGCATTTTGATGCGGACGACAGACTTGTTCCTCGCTTTGCCGCTATTGCCATTGCTTTTGGTGATCATCATGCTTTTCCGCGACCCATTGCGTCAGGCATTTGGACCGGAAACTGGCATTTTCTTGCTGATCGTTTTTGTGATCGGCATCACCAGCTGGATGAACACTGCACGTATTGTGCGTGGTGAAGTGTTGGCAATTAAAGAGCGTGAGTTTGTTTTGGCCGCACGCTCGATCGGTACGCGCTCTTGGACGACCATTTGGCGTCACATTTTCCCGAACGTTTTGAGCCCTGTGATGGTTTCTGCAACACTGGGTATTGCGAACGCGATTATTACAGAAAGTGCGTTGAGCTTCTTGGGACTTGGCTTCCCGTCAGACTTCCCGACATGGGGTCGTCTATTGTTTGACGGTACAAGCTTTATGACCGTGACGCCGATCCGCGTGGTTTGGCCGGGTGTGATGATCTCGCTGGTTGTATTGAGCATCAACTATATCGGCGATGGCGTACGCGACGCCCTTGACCCACGCATTCGTGGTCGTTGATTTCGGCTTGAAAACAAGTTCAAATGAAGGGGGCGTTTCGCCCCCTTTACTTTGTGAATTACTATTTGAGGACTTTTAAGTGAGCAATCAGCGAGCGGCGGCGATTGAACGTGCAAGATCATATCTGAATGACGGTCAGTTTTTGAAATATTTGGGACAACGTGTTTCGGTTAAAACCCAAAGCTCTGTCGCTGGCAGCCTACCCGACCTCAACTATTATCTCGACCAAACAATCGCACCAGATTTCCGCTTAATAGGTTTTGACACGCAGACCTTTGCCAATGAGGCGGCAGATGGTGGCCCGTTCCTCGTCGCGTCACGCATTGAAGGCGAAGATCTGCCGACAATTTTTTGTTATGGCCATGGCGATGTGGTGCCGGGCATGGAAGGTGCATGGAGCGAAGGGCGTGACCCGTGGACAGTGACGATTGAAGGCGACCGCATTTATGGACGCGGTACGGCAGACAATAAGGGTCAACACACCATCAATATGACAGCGCTTGAAGCTGTGCTCGCGGAACGTGGCGAACTAGGCTTCAATATGAAGTTTTTGGTAGAAACTTCAGAAGAAACCGGCTCGCCTGGTTTGCGTGAATTCTGCCAAGCAAAGAAGGATTTGCTGGCGGCGGATGTCCTAATTGCATCTGACGGACCGCGGGTGGCGGTAGATACACCGACCATGGTTTTGGGCGTGCGTGGCGCGATGGAATTTTCCCTTGTGGCCGACTTACGGCAAGAAGATCACCATTCGGGGAATTGGGGCGGCATTCTTGTCGATCCTTCCGTTTTGCTCTCTTACGCGCTTTCTACGATCATCAGTCGCGAGGGACGCATATTGATCCCAGAATGGTTGCCGAAGAGCGTTCCAGATTATGTGAAAGACACTTTAGTCGGCTGCCCGTTCGACCCCGGCGAAAGCGCCGACATGCCAGACCATGAATGGGGCGAGCCAGGTCTGTCGATTGCTGAGCGCCTATATGCTTGGAACAGTTTTAGCGTTTTAGCCATGGAGGCTGGGGAGCCAACCAACCCGCAAAATGCAATTCCAAAACGGGCGGCGCTGCACTGCGGTTTGCGGTTTATTGTTGGCACCGAAACCGACAAGGTGCTCCCTGCCCTGCGGGCGCATTTGGATAAGCACGGTTTTGATATGATCAAAATTGAAGCGCCAGCGGATAGTCCTGCCTATCAAGCTTCCCGCCATGATCCAAATCTGCCATGGGTGAAGTGGGCTGGTCGCTCCATCAAAGCCACGATGGGACGCGCGCCACAGATATTGCCAAACGCTGCTGGTTCTCTACCGAATGACATATTTTGCGATGTCCTAGACATGCCAACATTGTGGGTGCCGCACTCTTACAATTCTTGCGGCCAACATGCGCCGGATGAACATTTGTTGATGCCCTTAGTGGAAGAAGGCTTGGCCATGATGACGGGCATCTTTTGGGACGCCGGCGAGTTAGGCGGCGATTTTGAAGGCAAACTCGCCGCCATTGGTTGAGGTATGGAATTCTGATCGACTTATAGCGTCGCCAACCACAGATAAAGTGGCAACCCGATCGCAATGTTGAACGGGAAGGTCACGCCCAATGACATGGTGAGGTAAATGCCGGACTTGGCGTCCGGCAATGCGATCTTCATAGCGGCAGGTACGGCGATATATGACGCCGAAGCGGACAAAACCATAAGAAGGAATACCCCGCCCGCGGAAATGCCGATCAGCGAACCAACACCGTAACCTAAGACGGCGCCGATAATTGGCATGATGATGCCGAACGCAAACAAACCAGCTGTAAGATATTGGCGGTTTTCCATAATTGAGCGCCCAGCCGAAAGCCCCATATCCAACAAGAAGAGGCAAAGGATGCCTGTGAAAGGCACGACGATGAATGGATCGATTTGTTGCAATCCGCTTTCACCGGTGATCATGCCAATGGCGAAAGAGCCCACGAGCAAAACAATCGAGCCGTTTCCGATGATGTCGCGCACAAGTTTCTTTTTTGACTGTGCGACATTGCCTTTTGACCCGGCAATCCAAAGTGCGGATAGAATAGCAGGCACCTCCATGACGGCGGCCACAGCCACCATATAACCCTCAAACTTCACGCCGTTTAGCTCTAACAAACTGGTCGCCGTGACAAAGGTGACAATAGAAATCGAACCATAGTGTCCCGCCACCGCTGCCGCGTTCAGATCATCAAGCTTGGTCATGAGCTTGAGAAGGAAAAACGCAATGAACGGGATGAGCGCCGAAAGCGCTGCACCTGCCGCGATGGTCAGCAATGTTTCCGCCGTTATGCCGTTGGAAATTAGGTTTGCGCCGCCCTTAAAACCAATCGCAAACAGCAAGTAGATCGACATGATTTTTGCCGCGCCTTCTGGCATCGACAGATCACTGCGCGATATGGCGGCAACTAGGCCGAGAATGAAAAATAGAATTGTTGGTGCCAAAAGATTGGCAGATAGCATTGCCAATGTTGCTTCCATGAAGACATCCCCCATTTGTGAGTGCGGCCCAATGTTGGCTGCACCGTTCAGTCATCAAATCTGCGGGACGTTTAGCTTGCCAGCTTTCATCATACTAATATATATTACTGATCATATACATTGGAAATTCCTATATGAAACTAACCATCCGACAGTTGGAATATATCGTTGCTGTTGCAGATTCTGGCCAATTCAGCATTGCTGCGAAGCAACTGAATGTGGCACAACCCAGCCTTTCCGCTCAGATTGCGGATTGTGAGTTTCATTTGGGCGCGCGAATATTTGACCGAGACCGCAACGGCGCGCGAGCTACACATTTGGGCGAAGAAATAATTCGGCGCGCGCGCATTGTTTTAGATGAAGCCGAGCAGCTGTTTGCTATCGCCACAGAACGACAGATCTTTGACGGTCGGTTGCGGCTCGGCGTGTTGCCGTCAATTGGTCCATACATCTTACCAAGCGTTGTGCGTGCCCTTCACGCAAAATTTCCAGATCTGAAGGCTGTCATTAAGGACGCGAACACTGTACTTTTGCAGTCCGGGCTGCGCGACGGCACGATTGATTTCGCCATATCAACGCCGGAAGATCATCCAAACACCCTGCATTCACCGCTCTTTGAAGAACGTTTTTGGGTCGCGTTTGCGCCCGATGACTCGCTTGCGCGCCAGAAAGCGCCTATTGGACAAGAACAGTTGAGTGGGCGGACACTTTTGACGCTGGATACCTCTCACCGGTTGGCCCGCATTGTTCATGAACTTGCCTCGCGCACCAATGCACTTGTTTCTCCCGATTATAGCGGCGATAGCCTCGACACGATCAGGATGATGGCGGCGACAGGTACGGGCGTTGCGATCTTACCTGAGATTTATGCAATGGCGGTTGGCAAAAACAGCCGCGGCATTGTCATGCGACGGATTGATTTGGATATTGCCCATCGGCGAATTGTGCTTGTTCAAAAACAAACCAAACAGCCGATACCGGGGACGGAGCTTTTGGCTGAAGAACTAACGCAACAAGCGCAGCTCTATCTTGAGCCGCGCTAGCGCTTGCCAAATCGTCGACTATTTCCGTCGACGGTTTTCCCACCAACGTCGAATACGAATGATGGCGCTTGCAACAGGGCCGCGCAAAAGTGGCACATCAACGGCTAAGAGCAATAGTCCCAGGGGCAGCATCCAGATGCCAAGGACGGGCAGAAAACTGAAAACGCCGCCCAACACAAGCAGTACACCAAGTGGGATGCGAATGAGCATGGCCAGCGGGTGCCTGAGGACCTTAAGCATTCGGGCAAGCGGACTGGGCACCGCGCGTTCCAACCGATCAAATTGACGTTGAAATCGTCCGTCATTTTTGTCGAGGCGCATCAAAATTCCCTATTACATTCTTCCGACAGCCGGTTGGTGGTGCAATGCATGTGGTGATTTGTGCCAAAACTACAACCATAAATCTGGCATGTTTATGGCTGATGATATTGTCAAAAACACTACAAACGCCGTGCCTGCGCTTGACTCTGGGGCCATTCTCCATCATAACCCAATTCGAATTTGCGCGTACTGGGATCAGTGCGCGTTGATTTGTCTTTAGTAATGCACAGCTTAAGGCCGGTTCTCACAATAAGAGAATCAACAAAGATCGACTGAAATGTCGGCGCCGCACAGCGTGACAAAACAGAGCGAAAACGCTCAAAGGAAATGATATGTTTGCTGTGATCAAAACAGGCGGCAAGCAGTACAAAGTTGCTGCTGATGACGTCTTGGAAATTGAAAAACTCGATGCCGAAGCAGGCGACGCTGTAGTATTTGAAGAAGTACTTATGGTTGGCGCTGACGGTGATGTAACAATCGGCACACCACTTGTGGATGGTGCAACTGTTGCAGCTGAGTTGGTTGAGCAAAAGCGGTCTAAGAAAATCGTCGTCTTCAAAAAGAAGCGTCGTCAAAACTACCGCCGCAAAGCTGGTCACCGCCAAAACTTGTCAGTTGTTCGTATCACGGACATTTTGACAGGTGGCGCGAAGCCAAAAGCAAAAGCTGCAAAGAAACCTGCAGCGAAAAAAGAGGCTAAGTCAGAAGCCCCTGCAGCCGCAGCTGGCGCAAGCGATGACTTGAAACAAATTTCTGGCGTTGGTCCAGCTTTGGAAAAGAAACTTCATGCTTTGGGCGTGACTTCTTTGAAACAAGTTGCTGAATTCACCGCTGAAGACATTGAACGCGTAGATGCAGAGCTGAACTTTAAAGGCCGTATCGAGCGTGAAGATTGGATCGGCCAAGCCAAAAAATTCTTGGCTGGCGAATAAGAGTTAGGAGACTGACAAATGGCACATAAGAAAGCAGGCGGTTAATCCCGTAACGGTCGTGATTCAGCTGGTCGTCGTCTCGGCGTGAAGAAGTTTGGTGGCGAAAACGTCGTACCAGGCAATATTCTCGTGCGTCAGCGCGGCACAAAGTGGCACCCAGGTGAAAATGTTGGCCTTGGTAAGGACCACACTATTTATGCACTCGTAGAAGGCAAAGTTGCGTTTTCAGTACGTCGCAACAATAAGACCTTTGTATCTGTGATGCCTCAAGAGGCAGCAGAATAACGGCGGATTAAACTAACTTTCCCGCCGGTTCTTCCAAGACCCCGGCGGAAAAGTTACCGCAAAAAGCTTCAAAAGAGTTTTTAAAAGGGGAACTGGGAAAACCGGCTCCCCTTTTTACTTTTGGAGTGAACAAATGACTTTCAACACAATCTACAGGGCATTGCCTTTACGGTTTTTGACCGACACATTGGAACTTCGGCCAATTGAACTGGCCGACCTCGCAGACCTGGTTCAATTGGCGAACAATAAAAAGCTTTTTGATGTACTTGCGCGCTTGCCGCACCCTTATACTAGCGAGGACGGACTTTACTTTATTAATGAACATGCCAATGGCGCGGAGGAGCGCGTTTGGGCAATTTGTAACCGCAACGGCCCAATGATGGGTGTTGTAGGCATTGCTCGTAACGCAGATGGCCATGGTGAACTCGGTTATTGGCTAGGTGAACAATTTTGGGGCCGCGGCATCGGTTCCCAAGCGATTGGTGCGCTGATGGACGAATTCGACATCGCAGCGCCCGAATGCGAGCTTTATGCACGTTGTCTTCAATCAAACTTGGCGTCAAAGGCCCTCTTGGAAAAAGTGGGTTTTGAGGTGACCGGTGAACAGCATGGTTGCGGCCAGCATGATGCACCGACTTTCACTTTCGAACGCCCTGCCCGCGACAGTTTTTTTGATCAAGTGGCAGCGGAGTGATGGTTGAGATCAGCACAAAGAGATTGGATATGCGTCCACCCCAAATGCGGGATTTGGACGCTATCCATACCGTTTTGAGCAACTTTGAAATTTCAAAGTTTCTGTCGCGTGTGGCACATCCTTTTCCCAAAGAGGATGCGGCGGGTTGGATTGAGAGAAATTCATCGGCCGCAGTTCCAGCAGATACGGCATTTGCCCTGTTCGACAAAACTGGTGGCTTTTGCGGCATGGCCTCGTTCGATTTGGACGAGGAAACTGGCACGCCCGAAATTGGCTATTATCTGGATACGCCGTTTTGGGGGCTTGGCCTGATGAGCGAGGCTGTGAGCGCTGCGCTGAAATGGCTTTTCTCAAAAAGCGATGTGCAACTCGTGAATTCGGGGGCGTATACATTCAACCCAGCCTCCTTGGCTATTCAGTATAAATTGGGCTTTAAGGATATGCGCGAAGAACTCCGAATTTGCGAAGCCCAAGGCGAAGAACTGCCAATCGTTGTGACCCAACTCCAACGCGAAAACTTCAAACCATTGGAAGACCGTCACGATGCTTGAGCTGAAGACAGAGCGCCTATTGTTGCGGCCGCCAATACCTGAAGATGCAGAACGTATGCAGCGCATTCTTGATGACTTTGAGGTCGCCAAGAACCTGTCACGTGTGCCGCATCCTTACCCAGAAAATGGCGCATATGAATATATCGAGCGCATTTCTGGAAATGACACAGCACCCTTTGATCAAAAATTCTCGATCATTGACAAAGATGGACAATATTGTGGCATGACGGGCTATGGCCAACAGGGTGAAGTGCCACAACTGGGCTACTATTTGGACCCGTTGCATTGGGGCAAGGGGTATATGACGGAGGCGTGCCGAGCAGTCATTGAATGGATGTTTGCGGTGGCGACGCCCGACTATATCAAATCCGGTGTTTTTGAAACCAACGCTGCGTCTTTGGCAATCCAAACCAAACTCGGCTTTAACGAAGTCGGCAGAAGTCACATGCATTGCCTTGCACAAAACACAGATTTACCGCATATCGATACCCAGCTAAAAAGGGAAGCGTTTATTGCGGCGACCAACGCGCATTAAAACTGAACGCTTGAGAAAAAAATGAAGTTCCTCGATCAGGCCAAAATCTACGTGAAATCGGGCGCAGGCGGCGCAGGCGCTGTGTCGTTTCGGCGAGAAAAATATGTCGAGTTTGGCGGCCCTGATGGCGGTAGCGGCGGTAAAGGTGGCGACATAATTGTGCGCTGCGTTGACGGGCTCAACACATTGATCGATTACCGCTACAAGCAGCATTTTAAAGCGGGTACGGGCACCCATGGCATGGGTCGCCAACGTACTGGCGCTGATGGCAAAGACATCATCCTCAAAGTACCTGTCGGCACACAGATTTTCGAAGAAGACAATGAAACCTTGATTGCTGATCTGACCGAAATTGGCCAAGAGATCACCTTGCTCGAAGGCGGTAATGGCGGTTTTGGTAATATGCATTTCAAATCGTCGACCAACCAGTCGCCGCGTCACGCCAACCCGGGCTTGCCATCAGAGGATATGTGGATTTGGCTCCGTCTTAAGCTGATCGCGGACGCTGGGCTTGTTGGCTTGCCAAACGCTGGTAAATCGACGTTTTTGTCCGCGGTTTCAGCAGCAAAGCCGAAAATTGCCGACTATCCATTTACGACGCTTCATCCCAACCTTGGCGTTGTGAAATCGGGTGAACGCGAGTTTGTGCTCGCGGATATTCCGGGCCTTATCGAAGGCGCACACGAAGGTGCTGGTATTGGCGACAGATTTTTGGGCCATATTGAACGTACCCGCACGATCATCCATTTGGTCGACGGCACCCAGGAAGATGTGGCTGGTGCCTACAAAACTATCCGCGGTGAGTTGGACGCATATGGCCACGGGCTGGCCGAAAAGCATGAGATATTGGCGCTCAACAAAATTGACACCCTGACCGAAGATGTCTTGGCCGAAAAACTCGCCGAACTTAAAGAAGCGTCAGGCAAAGACGTGAAGACCATTTCTGCGGTGAGCCATCAAAACGTCCAGGACGTTTTGTTTAGCGCGCAAAGCCAAATTGACGCTGCTAAGCGCCAAGAAGAATTGGACGCGATGCCTGAAACTGACGAGAAATGGACACCATAGACCCATGCGGCATGTGGAGGCTTTCACCCTTTCAGCGACAAGTTTTAAGCGCCTGACGATTAAGATCGGCTCGGCGCTTTTGGTGGATGCTGCGACGGGCAAGCTACGCGATGATTGGCTAAAAAGCCTCGCCAATGACATTGCTGAGATTAAGAAAACTGGCGTTGAGGTGATTATTGTTTCATCTGGCGCCATTTCTTTAGGGCGACGGATCCTCGGGCTCACGGCCGAAAACCTATCACTTGACCAAAGCCAAGCCGCCGCATCTGTTGGACAAATTGCACTGTCGCAAGCCTATCGCGATGCATTGGGCGCGCATGATGTGGTGACGGGCCAGAT
>CAJXLH010000089.1 GCA_913055925.1 uncultured Maritalea sp.
AGGATGCCGAAGGTATTTCGATACGAATTTCTTGAACGATGTCTATTGGCAATTGTTACAAAAAGCCCCACGTTGGCTGTTTGCATCGCCTAAGAAATTGCTCCGGAGATATCAAACTACTTTTCAACTGGGCATTTTGTAGCTTGACCTGCAGCACTAAAACTGATCGAAATGCAATCGATTACATTTGGTGTGGGAGGAAAAGAGATGGGTGAATTACAGGGACCCATTCCATTTCAATTGGCGGGCATCGATCATATCGTTTTTGCGGTTGATGATCTTCAAAAAGCTGTTCGTTTTTACGAGGATGTGTTGGGTTGTCATCCGGGATATTCCTACCCGCAATTGGGCATGGAACAGGTTTGGGCGGGAAACGCACTGATTGTTTTGTGGGATTACACCCATCCCGGCGGCACAGATGCAGAGCCGCCAGTGAAGGGTGGTCGAAATCTCGATCATGTGTGCTTGGCCGCTAGTCCATTTGATCATCAATCGCTGCGCGACCATCTGGCAGCGCATGGCGTGGAAATTGAACGCGAGGCATTCCACGGCGGCGCGCGTGGCGTCGGCAACTCCTTTTACTTCCGCGATCCTTTTGGCAACAAAATTGAGCTTAAAGGGCCTCCGCCGCATCCGGATGAAGGCTAGCGGCCGGCTTTCAATCGTGCCCGTACATCTAAAACACATCTTTGGCGCGAGCTTTTTTCAAGTTCGTGCGGGGCAAATACTGAAACGGCCTGGTCGAGCAAATCCACAGTTTTCAGCAACAACTCGCAATGACTTGTTGAGTGGCGTAAATGCTCTGCAGCGGTGATTGCATCGATGAATTTGACGCAAACCTGTTTGACGAGGATGGTTTCAGGCATCCCATCCTTTGTACACACGCCGTAAACGCCGTTTATGAAGTGCCCCCAAGCGTCAGCGCGAAGCGGGTCGTCAAACATAGGCAGGATTTCAGGTAAAATGACGTTTAGTTCTTTGCCAATTCCGCTTTCTTTGAAGAGCCGAAGGGCTGAGTTGTATCGGTCAAAGAAATAGTTTTGTGCCGCTTGCTGGTTTTCAATTCGCAGCTTTTGGATGGCATTGATCCAAGCCAAATGCCCCTTCAAATGAAAGCGGTACAGCTGCATGTCCTCATGGTCACTTATGAAGGAGCCAACTTTGCCTTTCGCCTGGTAGCAATAAGATGGTTTTGGGAGGATTTGCCTGCCGATAAGGTCTTCCAATGCTGGGGCCGAGATATTGGCTCGCCGCGCGAACTCGGATTGCTCAAGGAAGTTTTGGAATAAATAGTTCAGTGTCATGTCGCATAGCCGCTTTGGTTTGGGGAACCTTATGCGATGGTGATGCGACAATGTTACGGTGTTGGCCGAACTGTGTTAGATGTTTCGGCACCATTTTTTGCTTCCACGATCGCGCTGGCGACAAAGTCGATCTACGTGCTCAGAGTATATTCTGATAGGAATGAAAACTCGGTACGCAAATTCTCGGGTGTACTTTTCAGGTTGCCTCATTTTGGACTCACGCATCGGTAAGTTTGAACTCGATTTTTGAGGGCAGTACTTATGAAAAAATGGGCGTTTGTTTTTGTTTTAGTGTTTGTTTTTGGCGCAATCGCGCTGTGGCTATTGAATACGCCCGACCGAAATCGTTTTCCAATACGAGGAATTGACGTATCTCACCACCAAGGCCAAATTGACTGGGTAGCGGTCGCCGAGGACGATGTTCAGTTCGCATTTCTAAAAGCGACCGAAGGAGGAGACTTTAAGGACAAACGGTTCCTGGAAAACGTAAACGGCGCGAAAGAAGCTGGCGTGCCTGTAGGTGCTTATCACTTCTTTACGTTGTGTCGTCCGGGACGGGACCAGGCTGAGAATTTTCTCGACTCGATCAAGGACATCAATCTTGACATGCCCATAGTTGTAGACCTCGAGTTTGAAGGAAATTGTAGCGCTAGACCGCCAGTGGAACAGCTAAAACAAGAACTTCACGAATTTTTTGACATTGTCGAAACGTCGCGTAATCAGCAGCTTGTCGTGTATTCGATGCTCGGCTTTATGGCGGAATATGGCGAAGCCATTCCGAGCCGAAAAATGTGGCGTCGATGGATTGCGATTGAGCCGTTCTGGGCGGAATGGGAGTTTTGGCAATATGACGATGATGCCGCTGTGGCTGGCATTGAAGGACCTGTCGACTTAAATGTATATTTTGGAACCCAAGAACAATTCCAAGGTTCCTATTTGAATCAGTAATGCGGTGGTTTATCCACGTGAACGGGGCCAGCGGATGCTTCGAGTTCGCCCAGCTCTTCTTCTAGTCGCGAGATTTTCGCTTTGTAGCGATCCAACACCTTCCATTGTTCGGTGATGGCGTTGTTTAGGTCTTCAATGGTTTGATCTTGGTAGGCGAGTTGCGTTTCAAGCGCTTCGAGACGTTCTTCCAGTTTCTTTATGTCAGTCATTTGAGGAACTCGCTTTTTTACGGGCAGCATATTCGGCCATGGTGATGCCGGACACAATGAAGATGGCTGCGACAAAGTGGAAGCCGTGCAATTGTTCTCCCAATATCAAGACGGAAAGCAGCGCACCAAAGAGCGGCAAGGCATTGATAAATAGGCTTGCGCGGTTCGCGCCGATCAGCTCAACGCCACGAGCATAAAAAAGCTGCGAGATGATGGATGGGAACAAGCCGGTATATATGACCAACATCCAGCCGGTTGTTGTGACGGTTGTAAAGCCGTTCAACATTGTGGGTAACCCGCCGGTCACCAATTCGTAGACAAATGCCGAAAGGGTGGCGAAAAAGAAAGTGGTCGCCAAAAAACTCATCCAATGGATTTTGGGGCGGTAGCGCAGCAGAACCGAATAGGCCGCATAAATCACACATGCGATGAGGATGAGACCGTCACCAATGTTGATGTCGAGGGTCAAAAGGCGCGTCGGGGCGCCATTTGTGGCGACCAACAGAACACCAAAAATGGTGGCTACAACGCCGACAATTTGGAGGGCTTTGGTTTTTTCGCCGTAAAACGCGAAATTGGCGAGCATGACCATCATTGGAATGGAGGCTTGTTCAATCGCGCCATTGACGGCAGTTGTGTATTGCGCACCGAGGTACAGGAACAAATTGAAGCCAGCAAAACCAACACCGCCTGCAAATGCCAAGAAGGGCAGTTTTGCGCGGATCGCGGGCCAATCATTTTTGAAATGCGGCAGGGCAAATGGGAGAATCACCAAAAATCCGAGCAAAAACCGTCCTGCGACAAGAATTGTCGGCGCAATCTCACCGACAGCCATTTTGCCGGCCACCATATTTCCGCCCCAAAATAGCGCTGTAAGCACCAAAAGAAGATATGGCTGGCTAAAGAGCTGAATAAGCGGATTTTTCGCCTTATTTTGAGCGGTTTGTGGTTTTGTCATGTGGTCTCTTTTGCTATACCAGCGACGCTTAACAGGTTTTGGCATTGCCTGAAATACCCAAGGGTGGGGGTAATGCTTTCGGTTTTGACTGAATTGTTGGGGCATCAATAAGAGCGGACGCTCAACTTAGATGGCAATTTGGTCAATCTCAAGGAGAACATATTCAATGGCAAATGTGGTTGTTGTCGGCTCGCAATGGGGTGACGAGGGCAAGGGTAAGATTGTGGACTGGCTTAGCGCGCGCGCCGATGTGGTGGTGCGGTTCCAAGGTGGTCACAATGCAGGTCATACGTTGGTGATCGATGGCGTGACATATAAGACCGCTTTGCTGCCTTCTGGCGTTGTGCGCCCTGGCAAGTTTTCTGTGATCGGCAACGGTGTTGTTGTGGACCCACACCACTTTGTTGAAGAGTTGGCGTTGCTGCGCGGCCAAGGTGTTGAAATTTCGCCTGACAATTTGATGGTGGCGGACAATGCTTGTCTGATCCTTTCGCTGCACCGCGAGCTAGACAGCTTCCGCGAAAATGCGAACACAGGTCTAAAAATCGGTACAACCAAGCGCGGCATGGGCCCAGCTTACGAAGATAAGGTTGGCCGCCGCGCAATCCGCGTTGGCGATTTGGCCGACCCTGAAAACCTTATGTCAAAGATTGAGCGCAATTTGCGTCACCACAATGCGCTGCGTCGTGGTTTGGGCATTGAAGAAGTGCAAGCTCAAGCGATTTATGATGAGTTGATGGCTGTGGCTGATGAGATTTTGCCATTCGCGGGCCGCGTTTGGGAAAAGCTCAACGATATGCGCCGCGAAGGCAAGCGCATCTTGTTTGAAGGTGCACAGGGCGCATTGCTCGATATTGAACATGGCACATATCCATTTGTGACCTCTTCAAACACGATTGGTGGCCAAGCAGCGAACGGTTCTGGTCTTGGACCTGGCGCGCTCGACTATGTGTTGGGCATCACCAAAGCCTACACAACACGCGTGGGTGAAGGACCATTCCCGACCGAGCAGCTCAATGATATTGGCGAATATCTTGGTAAAACCGGTCACGAGTGGGGCGTAAACACAGGCCGCAAACGTCGTTGTGGTTGGTTTGATGCGGTGCTTGTGAAGCAGACCGTTCAAGTGTCGGGTATCAATGGTATTGCATTGACAAAACTTGATGTTTTGGACGGCATGGACGAAATCAAAGTGTGCGTAGCTTACCAACTTAACGGCGAACGCATTGACTATTTGCCTTCAACAATGAAGGCTCAAGCGGAAGTAAAACCGATTTACGAAACATTGGAAGGGTGGAAAGGCACCACAGCTGGCGCACGTAGCTGGGCAGAATTGCCTGCTGAAGCGGTTAAATATGTTCGCAGAATTGAGGAACTCATCGGCACTCCTGTTGCCGTGTTGTCCACATCTCCAGAACGTTTAGACAGCATTTTGGTGCATGACCCTTTCCAAGACTAAGTTTTTTTCGTTACAAATGTAGCGGGGAGCGAGTTTGAGTAGCTGATGGCTGATTATCGAGAGCTATTGCGTAGGGCAATTGATGCCCTTCCAGAAAACAATGGCACGGCGCGCCGTGCGGTTTATGAGAAGGCGCGTTCTGCGCTCGTAACACAGTTGCGGGCGATTGATCCGCCTTTGCCTGCTCGCGAGATCACACAGCACCGTTTGACGCTCGAAGATTGCATTCGGCAGGTTGAGCAGGAAGCGACCGAAGCGCTGTTGCGCGGACTGCGTCATGACGACGAAGAGCCTCAGCCAACTGTTGCGCCAGCTGCCGAACAAGCGACACCTGCCGAGCCTAAGGCGGTAGAAGAGCCAGTTGTCGAGGAAGCGGCACCTGCTGAGGAGCCACCCGCGCCAGCGGAAGAGCTTTCGGCCATTGTTGCCGATATGGCTGAAGAGCAGGAAAAGGCGAAAGAGGAGGCGCAGCCAGCGCCGACCGAAACGCCTGTTGCATCAATAGAAGAGACTCAATCTGAACCTGAGCCTGAGCCTGAAGTTCAAGAGGGCAAGGCTGAAGAACCGAGTGCTGAATCGACCGTACCTGCCGTTGAAGAAGTTGCCGATACTGCTGTTGTACCTGAACCGGAAAAGTCGGACGAAATTGAAGGTAATGAGGTAAAAACGCCTAAGGCGGAAGAGGCAGCAGTTGTTGTCGCCGAACAGGCTGACGAAGAAAAACCGTCCGAGGCAGAGGATGCCAAGGCTGCTGAGGACGCTCAAGCGTCAACAATAGAAGCTAAAGAGGAACCTGCAGCGAAGGGCGTCGATGCATCATCTGAGGCAACTGTGCCTTCTCCAGCAGTTGAAGATCAACCAGCATCCGTTGTTGTTCCTGATGAAGTAAAAGCAGAACCTGAGCCAACAAAAACTGAAGCGGCGGCGCCTATTGTTTCCGCAACACCAAGTGTTGGCGATGTCGGCTCTGAAAAACCTGCCGAAAACCGCGCGCCATCTGTTGCGGATGTGATTGCAGCGGCGCAGGCTTCGTCCTCTTCAACGAAAGAAGTGCCAAGCGTTTCGGCAACTGCAAGTTCTTCAGCAGCAGATGTTCCACCCGCTTTGTCGAAAGTGGTTGAAGTTGAGGTCGAAGAGCCAAGCGACGATAAGAATGCTGACGGCGAAGAGCCGCAGGCGACCATTGATCGTGCGCTTAAAGCTTTGGATTTGGAAGCTGAAGGCAAAGATGGTTCGGACCTGATTAAAAAGGACGATCCCAAAGAGGCTGATCCGAAAGCCGCGAAAATGGAAGATGACAGTGTTGTCGTTGAAGACGAACAAGTCGGCGGTAATGGCCTCACCATTTTCCTTGTGATTGCCGTGTTGTTGCTTGGTGGCGCAACCGGTGGTGCCTATTGGGCTTGGAAAGAGGGTTATGTCGATCTTGAGCCGATTGTTGAGCAACTTGGATTGACCGCATCCGCGCCAGAGGTGAGCGAACCAACGCCAACAGAAGCGCCAGCTGAAACGCCTGCAAACACGGGTGATCAGGTGCCAGCGCAGGCTAATGTGCGCGATGTTACACCGACCAGCCAAAGTGGCGAAAGCAGCGATACTGGCAGTGAACGTTTGACGCCGGAACCTGTTGCGACGACTGAAGAGCCAACTGAAACGCCGACTGAGACCTCTGAAACAGAAACACCTGTGGCTGACGCAGGTGAAGGCACCAGCACTGAATCGACGCCTACGGAAACAACTGAGACTGCGGACACCGGTGACCGACTGCAAGCGGAAGCGCCTGCAGAAGCGAGCACAGAGCCAGTGCTAAATACTGAAGACACCAGCACGCAGCCAGTGCAAATTGGTTCGCGCTCTATGTTGATTGAAGAGCAATTGACGGGTAGCGGCGGTGCCGTGCCGTTTACGGGCGAAACCACATGGTCACGCGACGTTGATGAACTTGGTGTGCCGACAATTAAGGCGAATGTTTCTATTCCGGCGCGAAATCTGTCGGTTGACATTCTCATGCGCAAAAATGGCGACAGTGCATTGCCGGCGAGCCATTTGATGGAAGTGAATTTTTCTGTCACGGAAAGCTTCTTGGGCGGCGGTATTGCCAGCATGCCGGGCATTTTGTTGAAAAATGAAGAACTTGCGCAGGGTAACCCACTTGTTGGTGCTTCAGCGCGGATTTTCGATAATTCATTCCTGTTCGCGCTGAGCGCGGCGGAAAGTGACTTGGCGACGAACCTGAAAATGCTCAGCGAACGTGGTTGGATCGATTTGCCAGTGGTGTATTCCACTGGACGTAAAGCCATTGTGACGATTGAAAAAGGTACGGACGGCGCTGAGATTTTTGAATCTGTTTTGGCCGCGTGGTCAGAAGCGCAATAGTTTAGTCTTGCACTTCTAACTTACCCTCTCGGAGCGTTAGAATACGGTCTGCAAGTGCGTCAAAGTCTTGGCGCTGGTGGCTAACTAAGATTGTTCGCCATTGATGTTTCTCAACGAGATGCGTTACCAAGCTGCGCATGTCGTCGGCAGTGTCATCATCAAGCGCTGAGAAGGGCTCATCAAGCAACAAAATGGGTTTGTTGAGGACCAAGGTGCGCGCGAGGGCCACCCTTTGTTGTTGTCCGCCAGACAGTTCGTCGCATTTGCGCGCGGCAAACGCTTCAAGTCCCACCTGTGCGAGGCTCGCCGCCTGATCGATTTTATCTCGTGAGCCAAGTTGCACATTTTGCGCAGCGGTCAGATGCGGGAACACATTGTTTTTTTGAAACAGAATAGAGACCGGGCGGTCCTCTGCGTCGAGTTTGTTTATTGATAAACCATCGAGCGAAATATCGCCGTGGCTCGGCTTCAAAAAGCCAGCAATCAAATCAAGCAATGTGGACTTGCCTGCGCCACTGGGGCCAGAAATGCCGACAACTTCACCTGGTGCCACAGAGAGATCGAACTGATAGCTCGTTGTGTTGTCGTAAGCGAATTGGACGTTTGAGAGCTCAAGCATGTCGGCTGATCCCTAAAAGCTTGGGGAAGAGATAGAAAAAACCAATGGTGATCACCAGCATGATCGAGGCGATCATGGCCGCATCGTTTGTGCGATAAGAACCGAGCGACAAATACATAAGCCACGGCAGGGTTGTGAAATCTCCCGTGCCAAACAAAGCAATGACACTCAAATCGCCAAATGAGAAGCAAAAACCAAGCGTGAAAATATACGCGATTTCTCGTCGCAAAAGCGGCAATTCGATGCGCGCGAAACGTTCGGTTGGGCGAAGGTTTAAGCTGCGCACGAGTTTGCCGTGTTTGTTGGCGATCTTTTCAACTGGTGGACCCAATGTGGCATTGGCCAGCGGCAGCGTCATCAGCGCATTTGCCAAAATGACAACTTGCATACCGATTGATGTGGTGTCGAATTGGGCAAACCGGGCCAAGAGGAAAAAGCCAAGGCCCAAAACAATGGCTGGCATGGCCAGATAAGAGAAAACCGGCGCGCTCAATAGCGTGCGGAGCAAAATCGCTGTTTTGCCCTGCACATTCCGATAGACTAGTTCGGCGCGGCCAAGCGCCAGTATCATCGCTAATGTGGTGGCCAAAATAGCGCTGCAGCTGGCGATGAAAAGTGAGGTCAAAAGGGCGTTGATGAATTTCGGCTTGAGCACGAAGGCTAATATATCCGGATCGAGCCCTTTATAGATTGTGGCAATGATCGGGCTCGCATAGGCGATGGTGAGGGTGCCAAGAACAAAGAGGGCAGCCAATTTCGCTGACCCACGTGACGGCCAGAATATTTGTTTGGGCGCGCCGATCATCATGCTTGTGCTTTTTAGCCCAGCGGTCGGTACGATTATAAGGAGACAAAAACCCAATTGTGTCGCTGCTAAAATTGCCGCGCGATGTAGGTCGAAATCCACGCGAGCGGCCTCGTAAATGGCGACTTCAAACGTTGCGTTGTTCGGCCCACCGCCCAGCAGCAAAACGACGGAAAAGCTGGTGAAGCACATAAGGAATATCGTTGCGGACAAGCCCGGTGCAGCGGCTTTGAGCGCTGGCCAATCCAATATGGTGAAGCGCTGAATTTCCGATAGGCTGAGGGAACGGCCAAGTTTTTGTGCGGGCACGGGAATGGCCTGGAGCCTGTCGAAAAAAATGCGTGCGGCGAAGGCGCCGTTTAGAACGGTGTGGGCGGCCAAGATGCCTTGGAGGCCGAAGATAGAAAAGGGCAGTTTACCCAAGCCAAACCATTCTGCGGCTTGATTGATTACGCCTGCGCGCCCCCATATGGCCAGCAGGCCAAAAGCGACGATAACGGTGGGTAGCACCAATCCAGCAGACAGAAGCGCCAAAACAAATGATTGTCCCTCAAAGCGCAAGCGAGAGAGACAAACAGCAATGGTGCCGCCGGTGGCAAGCGCTAAGACGACGGAGAGGCCGGCCTGATAAGCCGACATGCGCAAGAGATGGAATAGATCAAGCGTTGATGTTTTTTGATTGCCGAATAAATCG
>CAJXLH010000090.1 GCA_913055925.1 uncultured Maritalea sp.
TACAACATCTTGCACGGTGTTGATTTGGTCGTCCCCAAGGGCGAAGTCACGATGTTGCTGGGCAGAAACGGCGCAGGCAAAACCACAACGCTTCGCACCATCATGGGGCTGTGGACCGCGCACGAAGGCACGATCACACTCAACCATCAAAACATCACAAAGCAGTCGACTACAAAGATCGCCAACCTAGGCGTCGGCTATGTGCCGGAGGATATGGGGATATTTTCCGATCTCACTGTCGAAGAAAATATGATGCTTGCTGCCGTTGGAGGCCCAATATCTGAGGGGCAACTCGCACGGATATTTGGTGCGTTTCCGCCGCTCAAGACTTTTTGGAAGTCCGCAGCTGGAAACCTTAGCGGCGGACAAAAGCAAATGCTCTCCATCGCTCGCGCAATGGCCGAGCCGCGGCAACTCTATCTAATTGACGAACCAACCAAGGGGTTGGCACCAGCGATTATCAACACAATGGCCGCTGCGCTTAACGAGTTAAAGGCCGAAGGCGCAACAATTCTGATGGTGGAGCAGAACTTTGAAGTCGCAAAGTTCCTCGGTGATCGCTGCGCAGTTATGGAAGACGGCAAGATCATCTGGAACGGCGCTATGTCCACATTAACAAACGATGTCGAACTGCAAGAAAAGCTGATGGGCTTAAGCATGGAGGCCGTATGACGACCGCACCTGAACATAACCCAACGCTGCACGAGCTAACTTTGATGGACCGGCTTGCCCAATATGCGCCGGTACTGTTGATCCCAATACTTATGGTTATCGGACTTGCGGCAATTCAATCGCCAAGTTCATGGCTAACCCTAACGGTTTCCGGTCTGGCCATGGGGATGATGATTTTCATCATGGCCTCTGGTTTGACCCTTGTTTTCGGGTTGATGGACGTCATCAATTTTGGCCACGGCGCATTTGTGTCGGTTGGCGCCTTCATCGGGATATCGATTTTGCTCGCACTGGGCACTATGACCGGCGCACCTTCGATCTTCTTGAACGTACTTGCCGTGCTCATCGCAATTGTTGGCGCAATGATCGGTGCTGGCCTTTTGGGGTGGGCTTTTGAACGCGTTATCGTGAAACCGGTTTATGGCGCGCACCTAAAACAAATACTCGTCACTATGGGCGGCATGATTGTTGTCGAACAGCTTATCCTCGTGGTCTGGGGCCCGGATGAGATTTTCATCAACCGGCCCGAGGCGCTCAAAGGCGCGTACATATTTCTAGGCGCGGCGGTGGAAAAATATCGATTACTTGCTGTCGTGCTTGGCCTCGTCATTTTTGCCGGGATGCGCTGGGTGTTGCGACATACCAAAATCGGGCTGATCGTGCGGGCAGGGGTCGAAAATGGCGAAATGGTACGTGCTTTGGGCTATCCGCTGAGATTGGTTTTTATCTCAATCTTTATCGCTGGTTCAGCGCTTGCTGGATTGGGCGGCGTGATGTGGGGGCTTTATCAGGAAGTCATCACAGCACACATGGGCGGCAGTCTCATGGTGCTCGTTTTCATCGTTGTCATTATTGGCGGCCTTGGATCAGTAGAAGGGTGCTTCATCGGTGCTCTGCTCGTGGGGTTACTGCAAAACTATGTTGGTTTCCTTGATCCAAAACTCGCGCTTGTTTCCAACATTGGTTTGATGGTTCTCATTTTGATGTGGCGCCCACAAGGCATGGTTCCAGTTGTGAGGGCAAAGTAAGATGCTGAATTCTCTTTTTTCTGGCGACTTACCGCGGAGCAAAGCCCTAACGCTTCTCCTTTTGGTGATCTTTGTGGGGCTCGCGTTCGCACCTTTCATTTTCCCTGGTACCCGCTCACTCGACACGGCGGCACGCATTTGCATATTTATTGTGCTGGTCGCGAGTTACGATTTGCTCCTCGGCTATACCGGCATTGTAAGCTTTGCACACACCATGTTTTTTGGCGTTGGCGCCTATGGCGTGGCACTTGCTTCCATCCATATCGGGCGCGGGTTTGACGCTTTGATTGTTGGAAGCCTCGCAGGCGCGTTGGTTGCGGCTGTGCTTGCAACAATCATTGGCCTTTTTAGCTTGCGCGTTAGAGCCATTTTCTTTGCCATGATCACGCTTGCGGTTGCGACCGCGGTTGCCGTTTTGTTTAGCCAGATGTCAGGCATCACGGGTGGCGAAGACGGTCTAAACTTCAAAATTCCACGCGCGCTCACTTCAGCCCAAAAATATATGTCAGACCCCTTGTTCGGTGTGAAAGTGAATGGGAAGCTGATGAACTATTATCTCATGCTCTTCGGCAGCTTGATTTTGCTTTTGGTCTTTTTGCGGATCACAAATTCACCCTTTGGGCGCGTGCTGCAGGCCATTCGTGAGAACGAATTTCGTGCGGAATCAATCGGCTATAAGATTGTGTTTTTCCGCACAGGTGCATCCGTAATTTCGGCAGTTGGAGCGGCGTTGGCAGGCTCGCTTTATGCAATCTGGCTGCGCTATGTCGGACCCGATACAACCCTTAGCTTTGAGATTATGATCGACATTTTGCTCATGGTCGTTATCGGTGGCATGGGCACTATTTATGGCGCTGTGATTGGCGCGACAATTTTCGTGCTGGCACAAAATTACCTTCAAAATCTGATGGTTGTCGCAGCAGATGCAACCCAGTCGCTACCAGTTTTGCCGTTAATCTTAAATCCAGACCGCTGGCTACTTTGGCTCGGCATCCTGTTCATTCTGTCGGTGTATTTCTTCCCGAGCGGTGTCGTTGGCCGTCTTCGAGGTAAGCGCTAATGGACAAAAACGTGTACCAACAAGGTGAGGGGAAAACTCTCATATTCCTGCATGGCTGGACAATGACAGGCGCTGCATTCGCCGGCCAGTTTTCAAGACTGGCTGATCATTTTCACTGCGTTGCGCCAGACTTGCCGGGCCATGGCACGTCACGGCACCTTGATGCAACAATTGATCGGTGTGGCGAGTTTCTCAACGCGTTGATCTGTGACCTTGAAAAAGAAGAAGTGATACTCGTCGGCTGGTCGATGGGCGCGGCGGTAGCGTGGAACTATCTGCGCCGTTTTGGTGGTGACAAGGTGGCCGGGCTGGTCACTGTCGACATGAGCCCCAAAATTGTAAATGAAGGCGACTGGACACTTGGGTTAGTCGGGCGCACCACTGACACTTTAGCGGCCAGTACTGCGCATTTGCTTGATGACTGGCAACTGAGTTCGGCCGCTGTCGCATCTGGAATGTTCGCGACCGAGGTAGGTCCAGAGCATTTCCCCGCAAGCTATGCGTCACGAATAATCGCAGATCAAACGCCCGAAAAAATGCATCAAATGTGGGTGGAACTCACCCAATTGGACGAGCGCGACAGCATTTCCAAAATTGATGTGCCGTGGCTGGTTTGTTTTGGTGAAGAAAGCCGTGCCTATGGCCGACCTGTTGCAGAATGGGTGGCAGCGCAATCACCCCACACAACCCTTTGCGGCTTTCAGTCCGCTGGGCATTCTCCACACATCGAGGCACCAGACGCGTTTGCAAAAGTGCTGAAACAATTTGTTGCTGAGGCTTGGATAGGAACCCCTTTAGTCCCAGCAAATCTTGTTCATCACCAATGAACGGCCTTCGCAGACAACAGTGCCATCTTCCAGTTCACAAGATGCCCAGAGATCAACGAGCCCTTTGTCCGGACGTAGTTCGGTGATCTTCACCGTTGTCGTTATCTCTTGATCCAGCGGCGCATGGTTCGGGAAACTCATTTCTTGCTTAAGATACATCGTGCCGTTTCCGGGCAGTTTGACGCCAAGCAAATAAGAAATCTGTGCGGCCAATAGTGGCTCAGGAACCTGCGAGAGAGAAGCGACCTCAACATCGGCTTGATTGGCGTAAGCCGCGATGTCGTTAGACGTGTATGTTCGGTTTGTCGTAGCGATTTGGCCGTGTTCAATCATTGGATTTCTAGCTTTCCGACAAGTACATTCTCGCCATTACTTCTTCGCGTTGCTTGCACGTCGAATTTGTTTTGGGACGTTTCTGTGATCAACAAATCAATGTCGTCGCCCGCATATGTAGGGGCAGGGAACATGACCTCTTGGTAGGTCTGAACAGCATCGGGAATGTTGCGTTTCAACAACCCCCAAAGCTTTGTGTAAATCAACATGCCGTGCGAAACAGTTCGCCCAAACTTCGAGTTCGCAGAGAACACCGGATCGACGTGAATTGGATTGTCGTCGCCTGATATCTTGGCGAACACGTCAAAATCTGCCTGAGTTGGTTGCCAAGTGGCCTCAAATTTCCGCATGTTCAAACATTTCTTTTAAAAGGGGTTTTCTAATTTTTCCGGCGGCGGTGCGTGGAAAATCCTCAACGATATGAAACGACTTCGGGATTTTGTAGGCGGCCAGATGTTGTCGACACCAAGAGTTTAGCGACGAAATGTCGATGGTTTTGTTCGGCTTTGGCAATAAGAACGCAGCACCAATTTCTCCCCACTTCGGGTCGCTTACACCGATTATGGCCGCCTCAAGAATATCCTGATGCGTGATAAGTACTTTTTCGACTTCTGCCGGATAGACATTTTCACCACCGGAAATGTACATGTCCTTGATGCGGTCGACGATGAAGACATATCCATCATCATCCCTTTTGCCGACGTCGCCGGTTTTTAGCCAGCCATCATGGGTAAAGGTGGCGGCTGTCGCACCAGCATTCTCGAAATAGCCTGGCGTAATTGCAGGACCATAAAACTGAATTTCGCCTGTGCCGGGTTTTCCGTCCTCGACGCTGTCTAAACGATATTGCGTGAGCGAATGAACTTTGCCAACAGAGCCGATTTTAGTCTCGATATTTTCTTCATCCATGAAGAACGCGGTTGGGCCCGTTTCGGTCATGCCAAACCCATTGCAAACACGCGCGCCGCGTTTTGAAAACTCACGCACCAACGCAATTGGCATCGCCGCACCGCCACAACCAAATCGTGCGTGATCAAAAGACATCTGGTCAAAGTCTTCGCGCAAGCTGAGAGCTTGATAGATTGCAGGCACGCCAAAGAACTGAGTTATCTCGTTCTTCGCGAGCAAATCGACTACAAAATCCTCATCGAATTGCGGCAGTACAATCGAGTGACCGCCATTGAGGAAAAGGGGTAGCGTGTAAAGATTGATGCCCGCCGTGTGAAACAACGGTAGAAAACAAACACCGACATCGCTTTGCTGAATACCAATCGCCTGACCAATGTTGATGGCATTTGCCCAAGCCATTTTAGCTGTTTGAATAACCGCTTTCGGTGTCCCTGTCGTGCCTGACGTAAAAAGAAGATACCACGGTCGGTTTACGTCAACGTTTTGTCTTGGGCGTTGTCCGGGCCCAGAGGCCAAATCGTTGAACTGATTTTCAGCGACTTTGGCAGAACCAATAGTAATAGAAATAAGGTCGTTCTCTTGGATCAAAGCTCTCGCGGTGGCTTGATTATGCTCATCAAAAATCAATGCGCGCGCGCCGATGGATTTCAATGCAGGCTGCAGCTCGGCGACCGGTTGTCGCCAATTGAGGGCCGCCAATATTGCGCCTGTTTTCTGACAAGCAAACAATGCAACGAAAAACTCGACATTGTTTTTGCAAAGAATTGCAATTCTATCGCCTTGGCTGATCTGCATCGCGTCAAATGAGTTTGCCAAATTATTGGCAGCTCGCTCAAACGCAAGAAAAGTCCACTTTTTGCCAGTTTCGGCTTCGGTGAAGGCGATCGCATCTGGATCAAGCTCAGCGCGCTTTGCGGCCATGTCAGGAACAAAATCAAACATGCCTCAACTCGCTTTGGATGGTTTAAAACTGTTCAGCGTTTCGACCATATGTGGCGCTTGGAATAATCGAATGAACTCTTCGGTTTCCGCTTCAAGTTTAAATCGGATCTCCCGCAGCTTTGCCGGGTGCCAAGTCAACTTCTTCGAGGCGATCAGTGCGGACACATTCGCAGTTGCCAAAAGCTCTTCTGCAATCTTTTGTGCCGTTTGGACACTTTCGCCTGGTGCGACCAAGAAATCAGCTAAACCAAACTCAAGGAGCTGAGGGGCATCTAAACGCTGGTTTTTATACTGCAATGTTTGAGCCCGACGAGCGCCAATAATTTCTGGGAGTAGGGCCGTCCAGCCGCCATCTGGGCCAAATCCCACTTCTCTGTAGTAAGGTTGCAAAAAGCTTGTTTCGTCGATGACCGCTAAATCTGACGCAAACAAAAAACCAGAACTGCCGCCGGTAATTGCACCTTGTGCAGCGACAATAAAAATCGCTGGTGCAGCCAACATTTTGTAAATGGTTTCTTGCAACAGCTGCACAAGTTGCCGCGCATATTTCACGCCATTGGATGAGCTTACCTGGCGAGCAAACTCACCAATATCGCCGCCCGTTGAGAAGTGATTTCCCTTTGCGGCGACAATGATAACTTTGGCGCGCGAAGCCAGCGCGTCATCAACCACTGCTTGAAACTCTCTTAGCAAATCAGGAACCAATGCATTGTTCCGTTCGGGACGATTGAACTCAATCAATGCGCCACAACCGCCGTCTGCTGTTTTAAAGGTGCTTGATTTGATAAGAGAAATTGTCATCGACGCAAACCGTTTTCAATCAAGTCAAACGCGACGTCTGCAATGTGGTCCATGTCCTTGCTTGGGTCCATCACAGCATATTTTTCGCCAAGTGCCTTAGCGATGCCCATTAGTGCCCAGGCACGCACCTCGTTGTCGCTATCGCGAATTTCGCCAGCCAATTGCGCTGCTTCCAAGCCGGTTTGATAGGCTTTGGCAAAGTTTTCGAAGTAAGATTTATAGGCGACCGGATCCACAAAGCGCGCTTCTTCGACAATTGTGTAAAGCTCAGGGCGCTCGCGTACGAAATGCAAAAAGGCGCGGAGACCTTGCTTTTCAGCATCCAAACGAGACGTCGACTTGGAAATCGCCTGCGCGATTACTTCTCTGGTGTGGTGACCCATCTCTTCAACAAGTTCGGAGAATATCTGCTCTTTGCCCTTGAAGTATATGTAAAGTGTACCTTGCGCAGTATCAGCTTCCCGCGTGATGTCGGTAATCGAAGCATCCGCGAACCCCATGGTTCCAAAGACCTTTTCAGCCGCCCTTAGTATTTTTTCTCGTCGGTTTTGACCGCGTTTCGTTTTAGGTTTCACTCCGGACCTCAAAACATGAATGACGATTCATGTTTAGCACCAGCTTGTAGCACGGTCAATCTTTCGATTTCTAAAGCTGATTAGGATTGATGTTGGAATTTTTGAGTGCCCATTTTCAATGGTGAGTGATCTGGCCCGATAACAAATAGGCTCGCAGCCACATTTCCACGACTACTTACGGTCAGAGCATTTTGTTGTATTTTCATATCCCTAAAATGAGGCAAGCGACATCGCGCACGCGCAATTCGGGTGAAAAAAAATTCAGCTACGTCAATGATTGTTGTTAGTGAATTGGATTTGCCAGGTTTGCTTCGGCCTCAATTTCTCGAAGGCCAGTTTCTAAGAAACTGAACAAATGATCGGCGAATGAGCGCCACACGTCGATCCGGAAAGCATTCTCCCCGTCGCGCCACAAAACAATCTGAATATCTTGCATAATTGTGCGGCGGACTTCGCCAACCTCAAAACTATCTAAGTCTCGTGCGATGCCAAGGGTCAGCAGTTCCTTGGCCGCACTACCTGAAACCGCAATCGTGACTTCACGCTCAGAAATGTCGGTTAGACTGTGCGGCGCGTTGGGATAAATATCCGCCAGCGCCGCAGTCAACCGGGCGCCGTCTAGGGTTGGGCACAAAATCATCCATTCGTCCGGGCCAATGCAAGCGACTTCCATCTGTACATCCGTGGAGCGTTGCCCAATTGTTTTGGGGATATCGAGTTCTGTTGCCGCCGAAATCGTCGTCAAGGCTTCAGGTTTCGCCCGCAGCGACAAACGGCATTCGGTTTCGGACCATCGCACACTCGTCGTGCCTTCAACGATCGGCACAAATTTTTGCTTTTCAGTTTCTTTGGTCAACATGGTCTCGCCCTTCAAAGCTTAATGCGTTCATTATGCGGATCATAAAAACAGGTGCCGGTGATTTTCGCGGCGACCACACCGTTTGGCATTGGCACATAAATTGTCTCACCATGTCTTTTGAAGCCGTCTTCGATCAGTGCAAGCGCAATGGGCTGGCCGGCAGCGTCGCTGTGATACGATGACGTAACATGGCCGAGCATTTTCATGGGCTTGGGTTGCTCCGGATCGAGCACAATTTGCGCGCCTTCTTCAAGCTTTGTCGTGGCATCTTCAGTTAACAAGCCAACGAGTTCCTTACGTGGACCATTCACAATGTCAGGCCGTTTGAGACTGCGCATCCCAACAAAATCAAGCTTCTTCTTTCCAATGGCCCAACCTTGCCCAGCGTCATACGGTGTTACGGTGCCGTCAGTATCTTGCCCCACGATGATAAAACCTTTTTCCGCGCGCAAGACGTGCATGGTTTCCGTGCCATATGGCGTGATGTCGTAGCGCTGACCTGCCTCCATCAGCAATTCCCAAACCTCACGTCCCTTGCTTGCAGGTACGTTAATTTCAAATCCAAGCTCGCCCGAAAAGCTGACGCGAAATAGGCGCGCAGCGTGTCCGGCAAACTGGCATTCTGCAATCGACATGTGCGGAAAGTTTTCATCCGCGAGATCAAGGCCTTCAACGAATGGCTCAATCAAATTGCGTGCGTTGGGCCCATTTACCGCAATGGTTGCCCATTGCTCGGTGGTCGACGTCAGCCATACATCAAGGTCGGGCCATTCGGTCTGCAAATAGTCTTCCATCATGTTCAGCACACGTGCCGCTCCACCTGTGGTGGTGGTAATGTGGAAACGATCGTCGGTCAGCCGACCGATCACGCCGTCATCGCGGATGTAACCATCTTCGCCCAGCAACAAACCATATCGTGTTCTGCCCGGCGCCAGCTTTGTCCATGGGTTCGTGTACATCCGGTTCATAAACTCAACCGCATCCGGGCCGACAACTTCGATCTTGCCTAAAGTTGACGCGTCAAATATGCCAAGCGACGAACGTGTGGCCCGACATTCGCGGCCAACCGCCATATCCATATCTTCGCCAGCTTTGGGGAAATACCGCGCGCGTCGCCATTGCCCCACCGGTTCGTAGACAGCGCCATTCTCTTCTGCCCAGCTATCGATTGGCGTCTTTCGGGTAACCTCGAAATGCTCGCCGCGATGATAGCCGCAAAACGCGCCAAATGTGGTCGGTGTATAGGGCGGTCTGAACGTTGTCAGACCAACCTCTGGGGCGGTTTTACCTAGCGCATCAGCGGAAATGTTCAGCCCGTTAATG
>CAJXLH010000091.1 GCA_913055925.1 uncultured Maritalea sp.
CCAAGGCTTTTAACTCTCGCGCAAAGACCTGACGCGCCAAAAAACCCGTATCGCTGTTCGCTGGAAAGACGAAACGCCCCGGCGGCAACTTGGCGAGATATGATAGCAAAGCATCCTTGGCGCGGTCATTCAGCGGCACAACCCGCTCTTTATTGCCTTTGCCAACTATGTTGAGAATCGCGCCCTCTCGCGTTACGCTCGACCGCAGCAAACCCACCAGCTCACTCACCCGCATACCAGTGCCGTAAACAAGTTCGAGAAGCACATAGAGCCGTTGCGCCTTCAATTGTGCTTTCAACGAAAGCTCTGGGTCATCCGCTTCATTTTCAGCCTGCGCCAACAACCGGTCAACTTCTTCAATCGACAGCGTTTTGGGCAAACTCTTACCCGCCTTTGGCGCGGGAATAATGCGGGTTGGATCATCGACACGCACCCCGTCTGAAACCAAAAACTGGAAGAACTGTTTGATGGAACTTAAGCGACGCGCCGCACTTGTTGGGGCAAAGCCTCGCTCGTCCAAATCGATCAAATAATGTTGGATTTGATGGCGGTCTGCTGTTTCAACTTGAACTTTTTTGCCATCCAAAAACTGGGTAAAATCAGTCAAATCTCTGCGGTAGGCATCAAGAGTATTTTGCGCAGCGCCACGTTCGGCGCTCATCATTTCGATAAAACTCTCGATGAGATAGTCGGACGACATCAGTCCTCCAAGGGATAAGACAAGCTAGTTACCAAACAAGTCGCGCGCGGGAATGCGTTCGCTCATTTCGCGTGGTTCGGGTTCCACAAAAATCGTAAGCGCGTACATGGCACCAACACCCAGCGCACCCAAAAATGCCAAAAAGAACACAAATCGAAACAAAGTTGGCAATGTCGTCTCCTCCACCTATCCCAAGTGTTTTCCCTTATTCTGGCCCATCAATCAAGCATTTGCTTTAGGCGAATGGCTTGACATTTAAGTTGGTGAACGGTTCAACCAACATTCAAGACCAATGGAGAAATTTGTGGTTGCCGAGCTAAACGACGCCCAGCGCAATATTGAGCGCGTTCACGCCCATCGCCAAAACAAGCCTTTGGTGATCATCGGAATGATGGGCGCCGGCAAATCCACCGTGGGTCGCCGCGTCGCACAATTTCTCGATATGGAGTTCGTCGATAGCGATGACGAAATCGAGTTGGCCGCAGGCATGCCTATTCCCGACATTTTCGAGACTCATGGCGAAGAAGAATTTCGCGCCGGGGAAATGCGGGTCATCGCTCGGCTTTTACATACCCGCAACAAAGCGGTCATCGCCACAGGCGGCGGCGCTTTTATGAATGCGGAAACGCGCAAAAACATCAAAAAAAGCGCCATTTCAATTTGGCTCAATGCTGACTTGGACTTGCTGTTTGAGCGGGTTTCTCGTCGCAACACACGGCCCTTATTGCGCACGCCAGATCCCTACGGCACATTAAAGGCATTGGTTGATGAACGTTCGCCCACATATGCCGAAGCTGATTTGACAGTCATGTCGTCTGACACGACCCACGAAAAAATTGCAGAGCGCATAATTTCCGCGCTTGCCGATCATCTCGACCCATCCGTCTAAGGATTTTCACATGCAAAACGAACATCTGGTTCATATCGATTTAGGCCAACGCGCCTATGACATTTTGGTTGCGCCAGACGCTATTGACCGACTGGGCGAAAAGCTCAAAGAGATGTTCCCCAGCGCCCGATTTGGCATCATCACCGACACCAATGTTGAAAAAGAACAATTGCCGCGCCTTAAAAGAACGCTTGATGAAGCTGGGCTTGAATATGCAATCACAGCAGTGCCGGCTGGCGAAAGTTCAAAGTCAATCGACATGCTCAATCGTGTCGTGGAGGACATGCTTGCCGCGCGACTTGAACGCAATGACATCATCATTGCCTTTGGCGGCGGTGTTGTCGGCGACTTAGCTGGTTTTGCCGCCTCAATCATCCGTCGGGGCATGGAATTTGTGCAAGTGCCAACCTCTTTGCTGGCGCAAGTGGATAGTTCTGTTGGTGGCAAAACGGGTATCAACTCGCCGCACGGCAAAAACCTGATTGGCGCTTTCCACCAACCAAAGTTCGTCGCTGCCGACCTCACCGCGCTGACTACATTGAATGAACGCCAGTTTCGCGCAGGTTATGCCGAAATGGCCAAATATGGTCTGATTGATGACGCGGAGTTTTTCTTCTGGCTAGAAGAAAACTATCGCGAGATTTTTGAGGGCGGACCAGCACGGGCAAAAGCAATTGCACATGCCTGTCGCGCCAAGGCTCGGTTTGTCACCGAAGATGAAAAAGAACTTGGCGCACGGGCATTACTCAATCTAGGGCACACATTCGGTCACGCTCTTGAAGCGGCCACTGGTTACTCAGATCGATTGCTGCACGGCGAAGGCGTTTCCATCGGCATGGTGTTGGCGCATAAATTTTCCGCCAAGCTTGGCATCGCACCAGGACAAGATGCGACGCGCGTGCAAAACCACCTTGAAGCCGCCGGTTTGCCAACCAATATTTCTCAGATCCCTGGTGACCGCCCGAGCGTTGAAGAATTGATGCAACACATCGCCCAAGACAAAAAAGTCTCGCGTGGTGCGCTCACCTTTATTTTGACAAAAGGCATCGGCACAGCATTTATTGAGAAAAATGTCGATGCAAATGAAGTCTTTGCCTTTTTGAAGGAGCAAGAAAACTAATGCCCGAAATTATTGCGTCTTTGCCGCTTTCATTTTGGATATCTGTGGTGGCCATCATCGTGTTGTTGGCGCTATCTGGTTTCTTTTCAGGCTCTGAAACCGCGCTCACCGCGGCCAGCCGCGCCCGAATTCACCATTGGGTGAAACAAGGCAACAAACGCGCGTCGACGGTTGAGCATTTGATCAAAGACAAAGAGCGCCTTATCGGCGCGCTGTTGCTCGGCAACAACCTTGTCAACATTCTCGCGACATCGCTGACCACCAGCGTACTCATTGCCCTATTCGGCGATTCTGGTGTGCTTTATGCCACTATCGCGATGACCGCACTTGTGGTCATCTTCTCCGAGGTATTGCCAAAAACCTGGGCGATTTCAAACGCTGATAAGTTTGCGGTTGGTGTTGCACCAATCGTTCGCCCCATCGTGGCGCTTTTCGCACCCATTACGTTTGGCATCCAAAAACTTGTGAACGCTATTTTGCACGCAACAGGTGCGCGGCGCATGGATGAGGAAGAAGAAGTCAGCGCGCAAGATGAGTTACGCGGCACGGTGGATTTCCTACACTCTGAAGGCGAAGTGATTAAAAATGACCGCGACATGCTTGGCGGTATTTTGGATTTGAGCGCGCTTGAAGTTTCCGACGTGATGGTGCACCGCACCAAAATGCTGGCTTTGGACGCAGACATGCCCACTGAACAGCTGGTGCAAGAGATTTTGGAAAGCCCTTTCACCCGCATCCCGCTTTGGCGCGAAAATCAAGACAATATTGTTGGCGTTGTGCACGCCAAAGACTTACTCCGCGCGATGTTTAAGGTTGGGGGCAAAGTGGAAAAGCTCGACTTTGACGCGATTGTTTCCAAACCATGGTTCGTGCCGGAGACAACACCTGTGCAAGCCCAGCTCAACGCATTCTTGCGCGAGAAGGCCCACTTTGCACTTGTTGTGGATGAGTATGGCGAAGTGGAAGGCTTGCTGACACTGGAAGACATCTTGGAAGAAATCGTCGGTGAGATTGCTGACGAACATGACGAGGTGATGGAAGGCGCGCAAAAACAGCCTGATGGCTCATACATCGTTGATGGCTCACTGCCGATCCGCGACCTCAATCGTGCGCTTGACTGGAAGCTGCCTGACGACAATGCAACGACCATCGCGGGGCTTGTGGTCGATGAGGCCAAAATGATCCCGTCGGTCAACCAAACCTTCACATTCCACGGCATGCGGTTCCGTGTTTTGAAAAAAGAGCGCAACCGGATCACGCAACTCAAAATCTTCACGGCCAACCCGCAACCGCCAAAACCCGTTGGCTAGCACCAAGATTAGATAAAATTTGATCTAGTTTGCCGACCGATTTCTAATTTCTGTCGCGTAGCTTAATTCGCATGATGTTTAATTTCATGCGACCCAAAAACTGCAAAGCTGGCTCAGATTGCGCCATAAAAGTAACGTTACTGCGTTCGCTAGCAGCGACGCTGATCGCAACGGCAATGGCAATCCTTGCATATGAAGTATATGGCAAGTTTCACCCGGGCCTATTTTATCAAGTCAGCGTCACGCTGTTGATCGCGATGATTGTCGCACCGATCTTTCTTTATCCTTCGATTCGTAGTGCCAAACAGCTGGCGGACGCAAACGAGATCATCGCGAAGCAAGCATCAACCGACTACATGACGCATTTGCCGAACTTAAAGGCATTAAGCGAAAAGCTCGATGAGGTGATCGCCGACACCTATGCCAACGGGCAATTTGCGGTGCACTTTCTCGATATCAATCGGTTCAAGCAAGTGAACGACACGTTGGGCCATGATGTCGGCAACCAACTCATCACTTCTGTCGGCACTAGAATAAAAAACTGGGTCGGCGAAGACGGATATGTTGCGCGCTTTGGCGGCGACGAATTCGTTGTCATTCAAATGAACGTCAGCGACGAGCAAGGCGCCGCCACATTCGGTCGAGATCTGCGCGTCCACCTCGCGCACCGTTATGAATTGCTCGAACACCATATCAATGTGACGACGTCTGTTGGCACCGCCTTGTACCCGATCCACGGCCGCACAAAGCAAACACTTTTGAAGGCGGCGGACCTCGCGCTTTACAAAGCAAAAGAGCGCACCAACGCCAATTGTGTGTTTGACCCCAGCTATTCAAATGAAGCGTCAAATCGGGCGCGCATTGAAAACACTTTGCGCACCTGCGTCCGCTCCGGCGAGCTGCAGCCCTATTTCCAGTCAATCGTTGATGCGCAAGACCCGCTCAAAATTCTAGGCTTCGAAGCACTCGCGCGCATTGAATTGCCAAACGGCGAACTCTTGTCACCAGACGATTTTATCCCGATTGCGGAGAACACCGGACTTATTGTCGATATTGGCGCACATATGCTTCGGGAGGCATGTTTTGCCTGCGCTGAATGGCACCCGAACCTATTTGTTTCTGTCAATGTTTCCCCGGTGCAACTCATTCGTTCTGATTTCATCACAACGGTACAAAATGCGCTGATTGATAGCGGCCTGCCCGCCTATCGCCTCGAATTGGAGATGACTGAGACGGCGTTGATCGACGAAATCGAGTTGGTACGGCAGTCCTTGCAACGCATCCGCGCCATGGGCGTTCAAATCTCACTAGATGATTTTGGCTCGGGCTATTGCGGACTTCACTATCTGCGCCAAATCGAAGTGGACAAAATCAAGATCGACAAGTCGATTATTGATGAAGCGGAAGACTTTGCGATCGCTCGCAATATTTTGAATGGTCTTGGGTTACTTGCACAACAAATGGACCTTACCCTTGTTGCTGAAGGCGTGGATGACATTCGAAAGGCTGATCACCTTGCCCGCGGCGGCAAAGTGCAGCAACTTCAAGGCTATTTGTTCTCAACGCCGGTGAACCGCCAGATCGCTAAACAAATGCAAGAAGCGCTGCCGCAAAACAGCTATCGCGACAATGTCGTACCATTGCCGATTAAGGCGAACTAGGCGTTTTCAGCCTCTGGCTTGATCACCTCAATGGCCAAAGCGTGGATGGCTTCTTTCAGCTCTTCGCTCAAGCATTCGTTGATGGCACGATGCTGTTGCACACGCGATTGACCATCCAAAGCATCGGCGGCGATCCTTACGCGAAAATGGCTATTTCCGCCCTCGCGGTACCCCGCATGACCACGATGTTTTTCGCTTTCATCAATTATTTCCAAGAAACGCGGCGAAAATTGCGCCGTCAATTTCAAATTGATGGTTTTTTTCATGTCCATGGGGTTTTGCTCTCACACTGTTTTGAGGTACAAGGGGTGCCGATTTTCTCTAACTGTAGAAGCGTTGACATTGCAATCCAAGCTGTTTGACAAAATTAAGGTGAAACGCCGGGCCTCTTCTGCGGCGAAGCCTGAAGACGATCTGCCGCGCTGCGCCTGGAAGGGTTGTGAAGAACCCGGCACCCATAAAGCACCTAAAGGTCCTGACATTCCTGGTTACTACAATTTTTGTGTAGCCCATGTGCGCGAGTACAACAAAAACTACAATTTCTTCTCAGAAATGAATGACGAAGAAATTCAAAAAGTTGTCACCGACCGTACACAAGGTCGCCCGACTTGGGATATGGGCGTCAACAAAATCGGTAAGAATACCGACGAAGTACCGCGCCCGCGCACCAAGAAAAAGAAGAACCACGACCCTTCAAACGTGTTTCGACGCTATGCGCGCATGCAGCAAGGCTCGTCGGGACCGAACCGCTCGGCCGAGCGTAAGATCCTAGAAGCCGACAAAAAAGCGCTTGAAATGTTGGGCGTCAGCCCCACAAGCACGGCCGAACACATCAAGAAAGCCTATAAGGATTTGGTGAAAAAGCACCACCCTGACATCAATGGCGGCGACAAAAGTTCTGAGGAACGGCTGCGCAATATTGTCACGGCCTACAATCACCTGAAGTCCAAAGGCTTCGTGTAAAGACAGCATTCATAAGGAGCGCACTTTGCGCTCCTTATTTTTTGCTGCTATAGAACCAAAACGATTTCCTTCAAATCACCCTACCTTTTGCACTGAAACTGTGCCAAAACCCAACATTGACGATTACTGACGACTAAAAGGTTTACCGCTATGACCACGACCGCACCTTTGCCAGATACCGAATATTCAGTACGCGAACTTTTCGGCATTGATTCTGACTTGG
This sequence comes from uncultured Maritalea sp., assembly GCA_913055925.1. Lineage (GTDB taxonomy): Bacteria > Pseudomonadota > Alphaproteobacteria > Rhizobiales > Devosiaceae > Maritalea. The sequence goes on from CAJXLH010000091.1 coordinate 6,867, forward strand.
TCGTAAAGGGTTACAAAGAGCGCACAGAGCATGTGCCGCCTGCAGACCCCGACTATTTGTTCGATAAAGCGACAACGCTCGCCATTCTTGCTGGCTTTGAGCACAACCGCCGCGTCATGGTGCAGGGCTATCACGGCACGGGTAAGTCGACCCACATCGAACAAGTTGCAGCGCGCCTAAATTGGCCGCTTGTTCGGGTGAACTTGGACAGCCACGTCAGCCGGATCGACTTAGTCGGTAAAGACGCCATTGTTTTGAAAGATGGCAAGCAAATCACCGAGTTCCGCGACGGTATTTTGCCGTGGGCATTGAAGAACAATGTGGCTTTGGTGTTCGATGAATATGACGCGGGTCGTCCGGATGTGATGTTTGTGATCCAGCGCGTATTGGAAGTTTCTGGCCGTTTGACTTTGCTTGACCAAAACAAAGTGATCGAGCCGCACCCATCTTTCCGTTTGTTCGCAACAACAAACACTATTGGTTTGGGCGACACGTCTGGCCTTTATCACGGCACGCAGCAGATCAACCAAGGTCAGATGGACCGTTGGTCAATTGTGACGACTTTGAACTATCTGCCGCACGACAAAGAGGTTGGCATCGTTTTGGCGAAGGCAAAGAGCTTCGATACGGACGAAGGCCGCCAGACATTGTCAAACATGGTGCGCTTGGCTGATCTCACACGTTCTGCCTTCATCAATGGTGATCTTTCTACCGTGATGAGCCCGCGTACGGTGATCACATGGGCAGAAAACGCCCAGATCTTTGGCGACGTGGGTATGGCGTTCCGCCTCACCTTCCTCAACAAATGTGATGAGCTTGAACGTGCAGTTGTCGCTGAGTTTTATCAACGTGTCTTTGGCATTGACCTGCCTGAATCCGCAGCCAACATCGCATTGAGCGCATAAGCTAAAAAGGTACCGCCATGTCTGGTATCTCAAAACGCAGCAATAAACCCGACCCAACCGCAACATTAAAGTCTGCGGTTGGCGTGACCATGCGCGCAATTTCGGAAGACAAAGAACTTGAGGTGGCGTTCACTTCAGACCGGCCTTTGCTCACCAAAGACAAAGCGCGCTTGGCAAACCTGCCGCGTGTGCCGAAAAAAGAAGACATTGCCATCGCACGTGGCCAAGGCGACGCCATGGCCATGCGCATCGCTGCGCACGACCAAAAGCTGCACCAAAAATTTGCGCCACAAGACCCAGACGCGAAAGCCGTTTTTGATGCGCTTGAGCAGGTTCGTGTTGAGGCTTTGGGCATCGAACGTTTGCCGGGCATGAAAGACAATTTGTCGGCCATGCTCGAGGACAAATTATTCCGCGCGAACTATGCGAACGTTACCGATATTGCGGACGCGCCGTTGGCAGAGGCCATGAGCCTTGTACTGCGCGAAAAGATTTCGGGCATCGATGTGCCTCCATCTGGCGAACGTTTGGTTGAGTTTTGGCGCAACGCCATTGAAGAAAAATCTGGCGGTGAACTTGATGATCTTTCATCACTGATCGACGATCAGGAAGCTTTTTCAAAACTATGCCGTTCTGCCTTGCGCAAAATGGAATTGACTGTCGACGCCGACCCGACCGACTTGGACGGTGACGAAGACGATATGGGCGACGATGCCGATCCGCAAAACGCGCCGGACGAAAATGCCGAACAGCAAGATGGCTCCTCTGATCGCGACGAAGAGCAAATCGAGGCTGAGCAAGCGCCAGGTGACACGGAGCAAGAAGGCGAAGTGGAAGGCGAAGATGCCGACTTCCAAGATATGGAAGAGCAAGAGGCACCGCTGGAGCATGGCGAAGATAGCCCGAACGCGCAGCCTGATGCGGACATTTCGGATCAGTTCCGCAATATGCCGGAGTATAAAGCCTTTACCAACAAGTTCGACGAAGTTGTTGGTGCCGCTGATCTCTGCCCACCAGAAGAACTTGAGCAATTGCGGGCGCTTCTTGATAAGCAACTTGACGGTCTCACCGGTGCTGTCGCGCGGCTCGCGAACAAATTGCAGCGCCGTTTGATGGCACAACAAAACCGCTCATGGGAATTTGATCTCGAAGAAGGTTTGCTCGACACAGCGCGGATTACCCGTGTGGTCACCGATCCACTTCAGCCGCTTTCGTTTAAGGTCGAAAAAGACACTGATTTCCGCGATACGGTTGTCCCCTTGTTGATCGACAATTCCGGTTCGATGCGCGGGCGCCCAATTACGATCGCAGCGATTTGTGGCGATATTCTCGCCCGTACATTGGAACGTTGCGGCGTGAAGGTGGAAATTCTCGGCTTCACCACCCGCGCTTGGAAAGGCGGCAAAGCCCGCGAGCAATGGATGCAAGCCGGTCGCCCTGCCAACCCGGGTCGACTGAACGATGTCCGTCACATTATCTACAAAGCCGCGGATGAGCCTTG
>CAJXLH010000092.1 GCA_913055925.1 uncultured Maritalea sp.
AAGCAAACAGGTGGAAGCCAAAAAGAGTATTTTTCGAAAAACTTGCGCCTCAAATTCCAAAACACCGATGAACTGCAGTCTCAGATTCTTGAAGGTTTGGAAAATGGTGAGTTTGAAGCTTTTTATCAGCCGCAAATTGAAAGCCGCTCGGGTAAACTCGTTGGCTTTGAGGCGCTCGCCCGCTGGCGCCACCCTGAACGCGGTGTGCTAACACCATTCCACTTTTTAGATGCCTTGGAAGAAGCTGATCTGTTGTTTCAGTTGGATCTGCAAATCATGCAAACATCATTTGCTGAAATGCGCGGATGGATGGACGCTGGATATGACGTGCCACAGGTTTCGATAAACCTATCGTCTGATCGTTTGCTGCGCCCCGACCTTTTAGACAGTCTTACAATTGCCGCACAAGAAGCGGGTGTGCCGACCTCAAAAATCGGCATCGAAATTTTGGAAAGCGCCATGATTGATGAAAGCGCGGCGCGCATGATCGATAATATCAACAAGCTTTCGGATGCTGGTTTTGTGGTCGAGCTAGATGATTTTGGTACAGGCCACGCTTCGGTTTCTAACTTGCAAAATTTCAAAGTCGATCGGATCAAAATCGACCGAAGTTTTGTAAAAGATATTCACTTGCAAACTGACCTAGCGAAAATCACCAGCGCCATGATTGGCCTCGCACACTCTCTGCGCATTGATGCACTAGCGGAGGGCGTAGAGACCCCAGAAGAACGCTTGATATTGAATGCGCTTGGCTGTGACCACATTCAAGGATTTGGCGTCTCTCACCCGCTTCCTGCGTCTCAGGTCGCCCCTTGGATTAAGAAAACCCAACTTGCAAAACGAGAGCTGCCAGCGCGCAAAGAGCCGGCCCATTAACTTAGGGTTCTCGACTAGCTAGCCGCGTGCTTCTGGCCATCACCGCGCGTCGACACCCGGGTATCTTCAGCCTTGTTGTTCGCAAAATTGACAAGCTTAAAAATGTTCCGACCAGACTGTTTCGCCGAGTAAAGCGCAACGTCCGACTGTGTCATCAAATGATCTTTGTCGGTTTGACCGTCCGGTGCATAGGCAATGCCAATACTTGCGCCACAAATAAAGGTGTGCCCCGCAATCTCGAGCGGTTCGTTTAGCTTTGCCAGTAGCGCTTTGGCCAAACTGCGTAAATTATGCTCATTGGCATCTTCGCTAACAATCACCATGAATTCGTCACCGCCGATGCGCGCGACAAATCCTGCCTCGTCGACAACAGATCGCATAATGTCGGCCGCCCAGACGAGAACGGCGTCACCCACATCGTGGCCATAGCTGTCATTGAGGGTTTTAAACCGGTCCAAATCTATCGTGAACAACGCAATGGCGTTTTTGCCCTCTCGAGAGACCTTCACTTGGTGAGAATACTCTTGATCAAAATAGCGACGGTTCGCGAGACCGGTTAGCGCATCATGTCGAGATTCGAAGGCCAAGCGCTCTTCTAGCAAGCGATTGTGTGTTACGTCTTCGTGCGTGCCGATCCAACCGCCAACAGGCGTGGGCGCGTGGTGCGATTTGATGTATCGACCGGTGTTGAGAATGGTTTCCCCAGTAAATATCTGATCGCGGTTCACATATCCCAAAATGGTGTTTTGCAATTCTTGAGGATTGCCCTCAAAGTCACCATTTTTCCGCTGCAGTTCCAACAGCTCGGTGAAACCCACGCCCTGATGAACTTCCTCTTCCTGCATGCCAAAAATATCAAGATATTTCTGGTTCCAAAGGGTAAGGCGACCATTTTGATCGAACATCGAGACACCCTCATTCATGTTTGAAAGCATCAAATTGAGAATGTCGTTGCGCTGAGCCGTTTGAATTTGCAGCCGTCGCAAATTCTCTACTGCAATCGCAATGAGGTATGTCGGAAACGTGCAAAACAGCGAAAATGTTTGCTGCTGGAACACAGCATCCCGCAGCGACAAGTCCGCGGAAAGACTTGGCCAAATGCCAATCACAACAGCGGCTGAAGTGGCAAGAGAAAGCACTGAGCTGATGAGCGCAACTTCTAGAACTCTGCCGCGTAAGGCCAACCAAAGTGTTGGGAACAATAAAACTATAGCTGGCGGCAGATGAATCGCAACGAGCACAAAAAAACCAACAACGCAGCTCAAAGCCACTATTGTCCATTCGCCTAGCCGTCTTGCGTCGAACATGCGCAAGAACGCATTCCACCCATCTTTGCGGGCAAATGCAAAAAGCGGCATATAGACAATCATGGAGCTGACAATGTCGCCTGCCCACCAGTGGATAAAGGTGTCATATACCGGTGCGCCGAATAGAGCTAATACCACATGCGAACCGACCAACGCCGCAGGAACTGCGGCGGTTGCCACTGCGCCCAACAGCTTAAGCGCAAAATTCGGGGTAAATTCTTTTGAAAGACCGATGCCCAACCAGCGCATGAGCAAAAACATACACACAATTTCGGTGGCGTTTGCGAGTGGAAAGCCCAAAATTGCCATCCATTGATCGCCAAACATGACCTGTGTTGTGGCATTTGCAATATAGGCAGCAAGAACTAACGCAACTAAGTTACGTTGGGACATAACCATAGCCAGCGCAACAATTGCCGCGTTGGCTGGCCAAAATATCGCTACATCGTCTGAAAGTCTTGCGAGAAATACGCTTCCCATCGCCAGCGCAAAGAACACGGTATAGCCGAGCAAAAACGCTTTCACCTGTCGTCCAATGGTTGCTGTCACGCACTCCTCCGCAACTCGAATCGCTCGTACGCTACGTAGTTTTTATTAACATAGTTTAGAAATGTGCCATAATTCGCCAGTTTCTCTGCACTTTTTTGGGAGGCAGACAACCGTTTGTCGGCAATTTGGTTGCAGTAGTAACTTTGCAAAATTGATTTATATCAATTCTTAGAATCGCAAATTCTGCGCATATGGATCACGAACAAAGCACTTGGGTGCGCTGAGAAATCGCACCGGAGATCAACACTGAGGTCAACAGTGTTGTTGCAAATATTGAGGTTGGGCGTGCAATCATCTCATGCCTCGCAAAGCTTAGCTTTAGTATTTGCAAACTTGTGTTCGGACAGGCGTGGGCATGTTCTCGCGATCATCCCCTATCTGATCTCTCCGCGTATGTCGCGTCTGTCCGATCATTTACTTCCCTAAAAGCAGCAACGCTAACCTTCAGTCGCTTTCACGCGTTCTCGCCACCAAACGAACAAGCCCGCGCCCACAATAATCACCGCACCAAAAAAGCTAATCACATCAATCCAATGACCAAAAAAGATAATGGTCATGACAATGGATGCAGGCAAAATTAAAAAGTTGAACGGCTGAAGTGCGCTCGCTGGTGCTTCGCGATAGGCCATAGTGAAAAGCGTGTGGGCAACATTTGCGGTGATGATGACAAGGCCGATGAGCAACCAGCCATTGAGGGTCATCGGCACCATATTGAAAACGCCAACAGCTGTCGAAAGCACCACGCCCACCAGCGCCATATAGACCATGGAGGTATTGGTGCTGTCGTGCTTTGAGACCAGACGGGTTAAAACAGTATAGAGCGCAAAGGTGGCCACCGCCCCTAGTTGGAACCAAACGCCAATATTCACCTCCTGAAATCCAGGTCGGATGATGATCATCGCCCCAACAAAGCCGACAATAATGGCCGCCCAACGGAACACACCAACTTGTTCGCCAAGCAACGGAATGGCGAACAGAGTCGTAACAATTGGGAACAACATGAAGATCGCCTGCAAATCTGACAAAGGCATAAATTGCAAGGCGATGCTGAAACACCAAATATCAAGCACCAGCAGCACGCCACGCGAAATTTGCAAGAAAGGCCGCTTGCTGCGGATCACCGACGCGAACGACTGGTCTCGCAAAACCCAAATCAACGTGAAAACCGCAACGCCCCAAAAGCGGATCATCACCACCTGTGTCGGCGGATAGTTTGTCACCAGCATTTTAACGGCAACGTCTTGCACTGAAAAAATCAGGATCGAGACAAGGGTCAAAAAGATGCCCTTTGATACATTTTGCCCTTCCATAAAGGCTCCATTGCTTTGCTGACAACTGAGATGCGCTGCGCGCAGATACGGCGCTTCGCGAATTGCGAGAAAGTGACCCTAGCACCAAATCAAATTCGCACCTATAAATTTGTCACGCAAATCAAAAAGGACCGCCATGCCACATATAGTTATTGAGTATTCAGCCCCGCTTGCCGATCACTATGACCTAGACGCGCTTTGCAAAGAGTTGTGCGACGCTGCCATTTCAACGGGCGTTTTTCCTAAGCCCGAAGACATTAAAGCGCGCGCAATGCCCGCTTCGCATTGGCACCGTCCGGCAGAACATCAGTCATTTGCACATGTAATGGTGCGTTTGCTCTCGGGCCGAACCGAAGAGCAAAAGAAAAGCGTAACTGCTGCGATTCTTCAGGCCATGGAAAAGCGACTATCAGATGTTGCAGCACTTACGGTGGATATAAACGACATCAACCGAGAGACATACGCAAAGCGGACGCTCTAGGCGCCCGCTTCGTTGTCAAAATTGGTTGGCTTTTGGCCGATTATTCCGCGTTGCTATCTTGCAGATATTTTTGCACATAACCGAAAATGGTGGTGGCAGCAGCGCCGCCCACCAAACCGGTTGCACCGTCGCCCACAAGGCCTAATTCGCCAATCGATTCTATTCCTGGCACCGCGCCTGCAAATGCTGACAGTCCTAAGCCGCCGACGGCTCCGGCAATTGTGTTGCCCATTGTGCCAAGATTGATGTCTTTGAGCGCCTGTGCAACGCCATTTCCACCTAATCCGCCCGCGACAACTTGCAGCAACAGTGGTAGCATTGTTTCCATGATGATCCCCTAGCGTTTCGTTTTTAGTGTTTTTGTTGTTTCCCGCAACAAGAGACTAGCGACAAACAAATGCCACTTGAAGGTGTGAAAAAAGTAATACACGGGAAAATTGTCAGACAAAAGACGTAGATGCTCAGGAAGAAAGCCAATAGTTACTATGATCTTAAGCCGCCTAATTGTTCACTTTGTTACTTTACAGATTGTTGCATTTGCAACGTCAATTGCTGCCACTGCGAACAGCGAAACGCGAGAATATTTCAAAGACTGGCTGGCGGCTTGTCGTACCGAAACGGGCTATTGTTCCACCGTCACATACGTCAATCCAAATCCTGGGAACGGCAGTGTGGCAGACTATTGGCTTCGCGTTGGGCGACCGAAAGATGCCGACCATTGGGAAGTGTCTGTAACCACGATCAAGGAGCAACCGACCCTCACCTCATATTTTTACTTTGAAATGGGCGAAGAAAGCTTTGGCTTTACCCGCGGCGTCAGCGCTGTGGCCTATGGCGCGGTAAATGACTTTTTCCTTGTCGGCGACGAGGCCAATGGACTGCTCAAGCAGATGCTGGCGGGCAGTACAGCCGTGTTAGATTTCGAGCATGGCAAACAGCCACGCGAACGTGTGAATTTTTCGCTTTCGGGCTTAACGGCAGCTATGCTGTGGATCGATGATCAACAGGACCGCGTGGGCGATCCAAGAACTGTTGGCTACGCGCCGCTCAATTTGGAAATTGCAGAGCCCAAACTTGATTTGCCGGAGGCAATTCCCGAAGCGCTGCTCGCGCAGCATGTCGCCGATCCAAACTGCGAACCCTTACAATCGCTGCCACACGGCGAGGATTGGGAAGTTCATCAAGTCAGCAACGACCGGCTGCTCTATGCCATCCCCTGCAATGCGGGCGCATACAATTTCTCACACGCCTACTACACTCAAGATTTGGGTTATGATAAGTTCCGCAAGCTGCTTTTTGCCGACTATTGGGACAGTATCGGGTGGACCGGTACCGATGTTCTAATCAATTCCTATTTCGACCCACAAGCGCGAACGCTTTCGAGCTTTTATAAAGGTCGAGGGTTGGGCGACTGTGGCACATCGGGCCTCTGGCGTTGGACAGGATACAGCTTCAAGCTAGAAACATTTCATGCCAAGTCCACATGCGACGGCTGGGAAGACGGCGAAGGCGTTGGCGAGTTCCCCCAAATCTATCCGCCTGTAAAGTAGACGACAAAACCATGTTCCGGACGCTTCTCCTCACAACCGCCGCGATGGTCGCTTTCGCCGCCAACTCCGTTCTAAACCGGCTGGCGCTTGTTGAGACCGATATCGACCCGATGACGTTTACTATTGTTCGAATTGTGTCTGGTGCAGTTATCCTCTGTCTCATTTTGGCGATACGTGACAAAAACATAAAAAAGCCATTGGCAGGCTCGTTTTACGGCGCAGGATCTTTGCTCTTTTATGCAATTGCCTTCTCGTTTGCCTATGTCAAACTTGGTGCGGGCTTAGGCGCACTTGTACTTTTTGCAAGTGTGCAACTCACCATGATGGCCGCTGCATTCATGGAAGGCGAAAGTCCAGGGCCAATTGAAGCCATTGGCATCGTTCTCGCATTCGGTGCCTTTGTGTATTTGGTGTACCCCGGTCTTTCCACACCAGACGCGCTGAGCATGTTTGCCATGATCATAGCCGGTGTTTCTTGGGGCTTTTATTCACTCATCGGACGTGGATCGGAAGATCCAATCGCTGACACCACGGGAAATTTTGTGCGCGCAACGCCAATAGTGGCTATTCTTGCTATCTATTTCACCATTGCCGGCCAGTTCAGCAACTTTGATCAGGAAGGGCTAATCTACGCCATCCTATCGGGTGCACTGGCATCTGGTGTTGGATATGCAATTTGGTATGCGGCGCTTCCAGCACTCGCGCGAACAACCGCAGGTGTTGTGCAACTCACTGTGCCAGCCATCGCGGCATTTGGCGGCATATTGTTTCTTGGTGAAGCGCTAACACTGCACTTCATGATTGCCACCGCTCTTGTTTTTGCTGGGGTGATTATCGCGACACTCGCCAAACGCTAGTTTGCGAAAGAGTAAATCGAGAACCCAAGCGACAAAACGAACGGCAGAGCGAGAAACACAACACCGACGCGAGGCCACAATGATGTGAAACGACGCCATAAAACAAAGGCAATCAAAAGCCCGGCCACCGCCTCCAGCACGCCGACAATATCACCAAAATGGCGGCGGTCCCAATAAGAAATAGGAGAGTGAAACCGCGCTTCGGTTAAAGGCCAAAAGTGAATATGAGCGTCATCCGCGTGCACCGGAAAATCCAGGAGTACATGAGCCAAACACGCGGCACTGAGTAACGAAAGACCGAGCCAAAAACCTTTCAAGCGACCGGATGTTTGCTTGGCGAGTACGAATCCCAAAATCAACATCGCCGCGTATAGCGGCGCAGAATTTGAGATCATAGAAAGGGTCTGCCACGGTTCCTGCCAATAAAGCCCATCAGGCTTACGCCATAAATTATCGACGTGAAAGCCGGGCAATCGCGAAACCAAAACCATCACAAAGACCGACAAATCCGGCAGCAAGCCGCCAAAAAGGACAGCGAGATTTTGCCGTTTTGAAAACTTCTTGCGCGCAAACAGTGCAGCGCCAACCAGAATGTGGGTATTTGTAAGCATGTTGGTTCCCTATTCGCATTAACTTAGTCGGAAAAAAACTGAGTTGCTATGCGATCAACAAACTTGTGATCCCTTTACATAAAATTCCCAATCACCATATGTAGGGCTCTTGAGTTTTCGCACGAACTTTGCCAAACCCAACGCGTCGACGTTAACGTAAAAGGTACACATGCCCTATTTGCTGCTCATTCTGGGCCTAGCGACATTGGTCGTCACCGGCGATCTTTTGGTACGCGGTGCCGTTGGACTTTCCAACCGCATGGGCATCCCGCCTCTCGTCATCGGATTAACAGTGGTCGCCTTCGGCACCTCTGCGCCCGAATTGGTCGTTTCACTTTCCGCAGCGGCAGAAGGTGCCCCGGGCCTCTCAATTGGGAATGTGGTTGGCTCCAACATCACTAACATTTTGTTTGTGTTGGGCGTCCCCGCCCTGGTTTGCGCAATTAATTGCTCACAAACCGGATTACGGCGCTCCACGACCTTCATGGTCGCTGTATCAGTGCTGCTTATCGTTTTGAGCTTTGACGGCACCATCAGCTTTGTTGACGGTTTAATTCTAATCCTCTTGCTGGCTGGCTATCTTGTTTACAACGGCATTGAAGCGACAAAGGCACGTCGCAAAGGCCAAGCAATTGAAGACATTGTCGAGGAAATCGACGATGCCCCGTCGGACACCAAGAAGATCGTCACCTATCTGATCATCGGGATTATCGGCCTACCGCTTGGCGGCAAACTGACCACAGATAGCGCCCTAGATATCGCATCCATGATGGGTGTGGCGGAAAGCGCTGTGGGTCTTTCCATCGTTGCCCTTGGCACGTCACTACCTGAATTTGCGGCAGGCATGGCAGCCGCACTGCGCCGTCAGTCGGCGGTCGCGATTGGTAACGCTGTTGGCTCGAACATTTTCAACATCTTGTCGATTATCGGCATTACTTCGCTCATCATTCCACTTCAGGTCGATGAGAACTTCCTGCGGTTTGATTACTGGGTGATGCTGCTGGTTTCAGCTGCGCTGTTGCCAATTGTTTATATGCATCGCAGTATTGGCAGGTTCGAAGGCATTATCATGGCCCTACTCTATATCGGCTATTTGTTCCTTGTCTTTGATATTGGACACGACATGTTTGAAGGGGGCTTTTAGGCGAAAATGTCAAAAGGTATCGCACTCATCACAGGTGCAGCCGACCGCATTGGTGCCGCTATTGCCCGATCCATGGCCGGCCACGGCTACAAGACGATTGTCCACTACAATAGCTCTGCGCAAAAAGCGGACGCACTTGTCGACGAAATTCGCGCGGCAGGCGGGGAAGCAAAATCCATCGGTGCAGACCTTTTGGACCGCACCGCGCGTGGCGCCTTGATCGATAAAGCCAGCGCCCTTTTTGGCCCGATCAATATTTTGGTCAACAACGCGTCGATATTTCTGCCAGACAATATTTCTGAACTCGAACCTGAGCTTTGGCAAAAGCATTTTGGTATCCACGCCGAAGCGCCAATGTTTCTTGCGCGCGACTTCGCGGCGCAATTGCCAGCAGGTGTTGAAGGCAACATCATCAACTTAATCGACCAACGCGTATGGGCGTTAAAGCCGACCTTTTTCTCCTACACGCTTTCGAAATCAGTTCTTTGGTCTGCAACACAAACCGCAGCGCAATCGCTCGCCCCGCGCATTCGCGTCAACGCAATTGGCCCCGGCCCGACGATCAAAAACATCCATCAAACTGAA
>CAJXLH010000093.1 GCA_913055925.1 uncultured Maritalea sp.
GGCGTTCGCGACAATTTTGCGTACCGAAGGTTCTTTTTCGTATTCGGCCGATGCAATGCCAATGCTGCTGCGCAAGTCGCAATTTTTGCCTTGAAACTGAAACGGTTCCGATAAGGCATCCAGCAATTGATCGGCAAAACCCAACAACCGTTGCTTTGTGCAAGCGCCGAAAGACGCAATGACAAACTCGTCGCCGCCGATGCGTGCAACAAAGTCCTCTTGAGCTGCATGATGCTTGATGAGGTCGGTCACATGCACCAGGGCAGCGTCGCCCGCGTCCAGCCCTAAGCTATTGTTGATTTGTTTGAATTTGTTCACGTCCAGCTGGATGACCGAGAATTGTTGATGCGGCCATTCTTCTTCGCTGAAGCGCCGAATGAAGCGCTGCAATCCGCGGCGGTTCGGTAATCCAGTTACCTCATCAATATGTGCACGGTCTTTCCTATATTCTGCGCTGGTGTCAGCAAGTGAATGCGCGGCCTTTAAAAGGCTATTGCACATTTGCGCCATGGCGGTGGAGGTGAGTTTTGATAGCTCGGTCAGGGTCGTCGCGTCGGGCATTGCCTCTGATGCATAGGCATCGATGGCGTTACGGCATAGACTATCGTAGCTACTAAATATGCCTTCGAATTCTGGATTGATTGCCAGTTCAAATTGTTGGATGAGTTCTTCTTCTTCATTGCGAAGAAGATGGATGCGCGCGCCTTTAAGTTGGTTCCAGCTTCTTGAAACCTTGTGCAAACCACGTCGCAATAAGCGCGCAGCAGCGGCGAATTTCTCCGGCTCCAACGTAGACGATAACGCCAAAATGGTCGTTTGGTTTGCTGAGAGGCTCAGACTAGTCGCCTCATCAATCAGCAAACCGATATTGTCTACGGTCTTGGAAATATCTGTTGATGTAGCTGGCGCGAAGTCAGGACTGGACATCTCGTGCGCCTTCCAACATCAGGTCACAGACCATTGTTAGAGCTGCTTGCCATGCCGATTTGTACTCGTCGCTCCATTTGTCGGACATGGTTTTCGAAATCGTTTCGATTAAGACCTCAGAAACGACGGGATAGTGCTCGGGCACGGCCCCATAAGCGACGTGGCGTTTACCCAATGTACGTAATGTCTCCGCGATCTCGGCTGGATTGTCAGCGCTTTCGACCACCATCACAATTGATTGCCAAAGCTTTTCGCTTTGCTTGAACATATCGTCAGGGAACAGCTCGCGAACGCCGGGCGCTACCTCGAACAGGTTTGCGTAAAAAGCGTTTGTGGCCGGGATCTCCATTTTGGCGAGCTCAGCGGCGGATTCTCTTATCAGTAAAACTTGTTCTTCAGTAAGCATAGGACACCTTTCGGCAGTAGAATGCCGAAATGGTGCGCAAATTAAGTTAAAATTGTATTTGAATTGGCTTTGAGGTGAATAAGGCAATACTGCGCTGATGAGTGTTTAATTCAAATTTTATGCGAACTTCGACATACTATCGGACCGAAATCTATCATTTTGAGGTGTGGATCAGGCCGACAGCTCGTGATTGCTGATAGCGTCAAGAAATAGCTTTCCGTAGCGTTCCAGTTTCGAACTTCCAATGCCGCCAACATCAAGCATATCTTCAAGTCGATTGGGCCGCTTTTGCGCGAGTTCGATTAGGGTTCGGTCATTAAAGATGATGTAGGCTGGCACCTTTTGCTCGCGAGCCAGCTCGTTTCGCAGGGACCTTAGGTTATCGAGTAAATCCATTTCGGCGGCGTCCAGCGGAACGGCAGGACTGTTTGCGCTACCCAGCGCACGGGCCGTGCGTTTGCGTGGTTTTTCATAGTGGCGCATTGGCAATGGCGGTTTTTCGCGCAAAAACGCGCGACCGTCTGCCGTGATCATAAGCCCACCGTGGCCATCTGGGGTTGGGCTCAAAAGATTGCTTGCGACCAGCTGACGGAAGATGTTCTGCCACTCTGGTTTTGAAAACTCTTGCCCGACACCAAAAGTCGGCAACTGGTCATGACCAAACTTTTCAACGCGCTCGCTTTCCACGCCCAGCAGGACCTCAATGAGGTAGGACACGCCAAATCGTTCGCCTGTTCGGTAAACGCAGGAGAGGGCCTTTTGCGCAGCAATTGTGGCGTCAAATGTTTCGGGCGGTCGCTGGCACGTATCACAATTGTTGCAAGGTTCGCAGCTGTCATCAAAATAGTTGAGTAGCACCTGCCGCCGACAATTAGCGGTTTCGCACAGCCCCAATAGTGCACTAAGTTTTTGGTGTTGGATGCGTTTTTGCTCGTCCGGCGCATTAGAAGCTTCAATCCATTGCCGTTGCTGTGCAGCATCTTCCAGACCATAGAGCATCAACGCATTTGAGGGTTGTCCATCACGGCCAGCGCGTCCGGTTTCTTGATAATATGCCTCAATATTTTTCGGCGTATTCATATGCACAACAAAGCGTACATCTGGTTTATCGATGCCCATGCCAAACGCAATGGTTGCGACCATAATCACGCGTTCGCCTTGCAAGAAGGCCTGTTGATTTCGTGCCCTAACGTCGCTCTCAAGCCCCGCGTGATAGGGAAGCGCTTCAATACCCTGGGCACATAGCCACTCGGCCATGTCCTCCACCTTACGGCGGGAAATGCAATAAACGATGCCGCAATCATCTGGATGCTTTTCATTGATGAAACGCAAAATTTGGTCGCGTGGCGAGTTGCGCAACGCAATCGCGTAATTGATGTTCGGTCGATCAAAGCCACCAAGAAAGGTCCGCCCGTGGTTGAGTGATAGCCGATCAACAATATCAATACGCGTTTGCGCATCGGCGGTTGCTGTGAGCGCAATGCGAGGCACGTTCGGGAACCGTTCGGCGAGAACAGCCAAGGCAGCATAGTCGGGCCGGAAATCGTGACCCCATTCGGAAACGCAATGGGCTTCATCGATTGCAAATAGAGCGATTTTGCAGTTCTCGAGGAACGACAAAAACTCTGGCATCATCAAACGTTCAGGCGCAACGTAGAGGAGATCGACTTCGCCTTTTCGCACCTGCTGCCTGGCTGTTTTGACCTCATCCATCCCCATTGTGGAGTTGATCGCTGTCGCCTTTATGCCCATTTGCGCGAGTGCGGATATTTGATCCTGCATCAGCGCGATGAGCGGGGAAACAACAATGGCGACGCCATCTCGACACAATGCTGGAATTTGATAGCAAAGAGACTTGCCCGCACCCGTTGGCATGAGCGCAAATGCGTCGCCGCCCTCAATCACATGATTGATGATCGCCTCTTGCTGACCTCTAAACGCGTCATAGCCGTAATGTTCGCGCAGAATAGAAAGTGGGGACTTGGTCATAGGTCTCGTGAATGATGGGAGGCGAAAAAGGGATTCGCCGCCCATTTTAATTCAGAACCGACCTAATGGATATCCAGTTCCATCTCTTTGAGACGTTTTACTTCGTCGCGCAGGCGTGCCGCTTCTTCAAACTCAAGGTTTGTTGCAGCTTCACGCATTTTGGCTTCGAGATCTTTGATCGTTGCGGCCAAATTATCACCGACATGAACTTCACCTTTGGAGAACTTGTCTTTGCCCGTACCAACAGTCACATGGTCCTTCTCATAGACCGAATCCATGATGTTTTTGATGTTCGATTTCACGGTTTGCGGGGTGATGCCATGTTCTTCATTGTAGGCGAGCTGCTTCTCGCGGCGGCGATTGGTTTCGGTAATCGCGCGCTCCATTGAGCCGGTCATATTGTCCGCATAAAGGACGACACGCCCTTCAGCGTTACGCGCCGCACGACCAATGGTTTGGATCAATGACGTTTCGGAGCGCAAGAAACCTTCTTTATCTGCATCCAGAATGGCAACCAGCGCACATTCGGGAATGTCCAAACCTTCACGCAACAGGTTGATCCCCACCAGCACATCAAATGCGCCAAGCCGCAGATCTCGAATGATCTCAATCCGCTCCACCGTATCGACATCAGAGTGCATATAGCGCACCTTGATGCCTTGCTCGTGCATATATTCGGTAAGGTCTTCCGCCATTTTTTTCGTGAGCGTTGTCAACAAAGTTCGGTAGCCGAGCTTTGCAGTTTTGCGCACCTCATCAATGACATCATCGACCTGATTGGTTGCCGGGCGGATTTCAACCACTGGGTCAATCAATCCTGTTGGGCGAATAATCTGCTCCGCGAATACGCCGCCAGTTTGATCCAATTCCCACGCGCCTGGTGTCGCGGAAACATAAACCGATTGCGGACGCATGGCGTTCCATTCTTCAAACCGCAATGGCCGGTTGTCCATTGCCGATGGCAGGCGGAAACCATACTCAGCCAATGTCGCTTTGCGGCGGAAGTCGCCGCGATACATCGCGCCAAGCTGGCCGATAGTCACATGGCTTTCGTCCACAAAGACGAGTGCATTGTCCGGCAAATATTCAAACAGTGTTGGCGGCGGCTCGCCAGGCTTACGCCCCGTTAGGTACCGCGAATAGTTTTCAATGCCTGCGCACGATCCGGTCGCTTCCATCATCTCAAGGTCGAACAATGTGCGCTGCTCAAGCCGCTGCGCCTCAAGAAAACGACCCATGCCGTTTAGTTCTTGCAAGCGCGCCTGCAGCTCTTCCTTGATGTATTTAAACGCTTGATTGAGCGTTGGCCGCGGCGTCACATAGTGTGAGTTTGCGTAAAGCCGAATGTTCTTTAGCCGCGCCGCCTTCTTGCCGGTTAGGGGGTCAAACTCGTCAATCGATTCAATTTCGTCACCCCAAAGCGTAACGCGCCATGCCGCACTGTCATAGTGAGCTGGGAAAATATCAATCGTGTCGCCACGCACACGGAAGGTACCTCGCACAAAGCTCGCTTCATTGCGCTTATACTGCAGCGCAACCAAGCTGGCGAGCAACTCACGCTGATCGATCTTTTGACCCTCATGCAGGTCAACGATCATGGCGGTATAGCCTTCCACCGAGCCAATACCGTAGATGCATGAAACCGATGCAACAATGATCACATCATCTCGCTCGAGCACCGCGCGGGTGGCCGAGTGACGCATCCGGTCAATCTGCTCGTTGATGGTCGATTCTTTTTCGATATATGTGTCGGTGCGCGGCACATATGCCTCTGGCTGATAATAGTCGTAATACGAAACGAAATACTCAACCGCATTGTTAGGAAAGAAGCTTTTAAATTCCCCGTAAAGCTGTGCCGCGAGGGTCTTGTTGGGCGCCAAAATGAGGGCAGGGCGCTGAGTGCGTTCAATCATCGAAGCGACGGTGAAGGTTTTACCCGAGCCAGTTACCCCTAAAAGCACCTGATCCGTTTCGCCGTTGTTTACCCCTTCCACCAGTTCAGCGATTGCTGTTGGCTGGTCGCCTTGTGGTGTGAAATCTGTTGCCAAATCGAACCGTTGCCCACCTTCCATTTTGGCCGGGCGTGACGGACGGTGCGGTTTCCAGGCATCAACGCCTTCCACTTCCTTCCGACCATATTGAATAAGGTTTTCAAGCGCTTTTACGGTTTCCGATACACCTGTTGTCGCTTCGGTTGGTTTGCTTGGTGCGCGAAAGCCTGCTTGCGGGGCTTCTGCAAACCCATCCAAGTTTTCTGGGCGCTCAACAGCATTTGCCTTTGACTTGGGCGAACGCTTTGACATGCCAGTAACGGTGTCAGGGTTTGTGGTTTTTGTGGTTGAACGTTTGGCGCGTTCCGCATCGGCACGATCAAGTGCGCGCTTGTTTTTTAAGCGTTGCTGCGGGAGCGGTTTGGACGCTTCAATGTCTTCGGCTTTTTCAATTTCCGAGATGAAATCATCAATTGAGAAGTCAGCTTTGCCGGGGCGCTCAGACTTAGGCTTGTCGTCGCTCATTTACCGTCTCACCAAAACATAAGAAAGAATGACATAACTATAGGCTATTCAAAGGTGAACGTAAAGAGAACAAAGCGCTTGTGTTTGCGGTTTTTTGCTCTTATCTTACGACTAACGTCGAATAGGGGAAATGTGCCGCGCAGTGCTGCGGGCGCGATGTTTTATTCTTTCCCGTTGGAACCGTTCGGCGCCTACCTTTTTTACACGTGGGGACGTGATCTATGACCAATACTGATCAAACGGCACAGTCGGTGCCGGATGGCGATGCTGTACCAGACAATTCGTCACGCAACAGACTAGTGATTGCACTTTTGTTGATTTCAACTTTTGTGGTGTTTTTGAACGAAACCATTATGACCGTGGCTTTGCCGCGTTTGATGGTCGCTTTGGATGTTTCTGCAAGCGCGGTGCAGTGGCTAACCACAGCGTTTCTTTTGACCATGGCCGTTGTTATTCCAGTGACGGGCTTTTTAATCCAGCGGATGAATACGCGGCCGATCTTTATGATGGCGATGAGCATATTTTCCGTCGGTACGCTAATTTGTGCTGTGTCGCCAGGACTTGAATTGTTGATTTTTGGCCGTGTTATTCAGGCGGTTGGCACGGCGATCATGATGCCGTTGCTCATGACCACGGTGATGACATTGGTGCCACCGGAATCGCGCGGCAAAACAATGGGCAATATCTCAATTGTGATTTCTGTTGCGCCAGCTATTGGCCCTACCATCTCTGGTTTTATTTTGAACTATATGGAATGGCCTTGGTTGTTCATTCTCGTGTTGCCGATTTCCTTGGCGGCGCTTGCGGCAGGCATGAAATGGATGGAAAACGTAACCGAACCGCGTTACGCGCCGCTTGATATTGTTTCGGTGTTCATTTCAGCGATTGCCTTTGGTGGCCTTGTTTATGGCTTGTCCAGCATGGGTGGCGAAGAAGCAGCGCAAATTGCGGGACTTCCGGCTTGGGCCGTGTTGTTGATCGGTGCTGTTGCTATGGTCATCTTTATCGCACGGCAGTTTGCTTTGCAGAAAAAGGACGCCGCGTTACTTGATTTCCGCACCTTCCAATCTCGCATGTATGCGATTTGCGTCGCGATTCTCGCCATCGCGATGATGACCTTGTTTGGTACGGTGATTTTGTTGCCGATTTATACGCAAAATGTACTGGGCATCGACGCGTTGCAAACGGGTCTTATGCTGATGCCTGGCGGCTTGATTATGGGCTTGCTGGCGCCAACTGTTGGTCGGCTTTACGACAAGCATGGCGCACGACGTTTGGTTATTCCGGGTGCAATTTTGGTGTCTGCAGTCCTTTGGGCGCTTACGCTTGTGGGCGAGGGCACGAGCATCTGGAACATTCTTATTGGTCACATGATTTTGTCTGTCGGGTTGGCGTTAATCTTCACACCTTTGTTCACCGCTGGCTTGGGTTCTGTGCCGCCAATGCTTTATTCGCACGGCAGTGCCATGTTGGGCAGTATTCAGCAGGTTGGTGGCGCGGCAGGTGTCGCGCTATTTGTGGCGGTGATGTCATTGCGCACACGGGCTTCAGTTGAAGCTGGGCTAAGTGAAGCCGCGGCGCTCACGAGCGGTATTCAACTCGCTTTCACCTTCGGTGCGGCGATCTTTACCCTCGGGCTTGTGCTGACATTTTTTGTGAGACGTCCACCGGCGCCAGAACAACCGATGCCAGAAGGCGCTTAGGTTTTCAGAATAAAAGAGAAAAGATTGGGCCCGCAAGTTGCGGGCCCTTTTGTTCCGTTAGAGGAACATTTGCACAATGATCATAATCACGACAGCAACGACCCAATAGCCGGTGTCGACCATTTTGGCGTAGCTGGTTTTTTGCGTGAATGAGTTGCCAGAATATTGCAGCAATCCATAGCCGATCACCATCAAGAAGGTGGTCCAAAGCATTTGCTTTTCTGCCAAAACCGCCACAACCCAGGCCACCACAAAAAGGCCAAGCACTTGTGTCACCATGGCCGAAATTGGCATTTCACTGGCGTTACCCAGTTCCACTTTGCTGCCTTCAGCCCATTTGGTGCCAAAAAGCTTTTCAGAATACCAAAGCCAGCCCACCAAAAATGACACAACCGCGCCAACAATAATCGCAATCCAGCTTACATTTGCTGTGATTTCTTCCATTTTCGTCCCCATCAAAAACGGAGGCGAGTCCTTCAAAATAAAGCTGCCGCCCCCAATACAGCTATTCAAAAGTTCGCATGGGTGCGACATTTTGGCAAGTTTTTGTTAACCAACGAAGTTGTGCTCATACAGAATGCTGGGCGGAACTTCATCAGTGCTATTTATTTCGATATTCAAACAAAATAGTTTGCCTCTCAGTTGGCTTGGAGGGCGCATATGAGAATTCTATTCACAGGTGGATCGGGGAAGGCAGGCAAACATGCGGTGGCCTATTTACTCGCGCAGGGACATCGCGTTTTGAATGTGGATCGCGTGCCGCTCAAACTTGAGGGTGTCGACAACCGGATTGCTGATATCACCGATGCGGGGCAGATCTATGATGTGATGTTCAGCTACGCGGGATTTGATGAGCTTGAGCCGGGCACTGGCGTGCCGAAATTCGACGCGGTTGTTCATTTTGCTGCGGTGCCGCGGATGCTTTTGACATCAGATAATGAATGTTATCGCGTCAACACGCTTGGAACATACAATGTGATTGATGCAGCGTTGAAAGCGGGCGTGCGCAAGATCATCTTTGCGTCGTCTGAAACCACGTATGGCGTTTGCTTTGCCGATGGCGAAAGAAAGCCAGAATATATTCCGGTTGATGAAGAACACCCCGTGGTCCCAGAAGATAGCTACGCCATGTCAAAGGTGGTCAACGAGGTGACCGCGCGTAGTTTTCAGCGCAGGAGTGGCGCTGACATATATGGGCTGCGCATCAATAACGTTATCGAACCACACGAATATGCCGAGAACTTTCCAGCCTATTTGGCAGACGCGTCGCTTCGCCGGCGTAACATCTTTGCCTACATCGATGCGCGTGATCTTGGGCACATGGTTGAATGTTGTCTGCAAACAGACGGCTTGGGATATGAAGTTTTCAATGTCTCAAACGATGATCATTCTGTCGGGCAGACAACGGAAGAGCTCATTGCCGAATTTTATCAAGATGTCCCAAAGAAGAAAGAGATGGGGCAGGTCGAAACATTTTATGCCAACGAAAAGGCCAAAAAGCTTGTTGGTTTCGCGCCACGGCATACGTGGCGCGATGTGCTTGATCAGCGTTAATCGACCAAGAAATAGGTCACAGTGCTGACCACGCGTACCTTTTTGTCGATCTGCTTGTCAGGGCGGTCATTTGGAATGTCTACCGCTGGCAATATCTGAAAAACGCCTTGGTTGGCAGATTTGATATTGCCAACTTTTGATTGCGATTGCTCGGC
>CAJXLH010000094.1 GCA_913055925.1 uncultured Maritalea sp.
TTGACCATCCTCTGTAAAGATCCGGGTCATGCCCAGCTTCTGTGCGATCACACCTGAACGCATCGGTTTACACCTTTTTCTTTTATCTTAAAGCTTGATCTCGACGTCCACACCGGCCGCCAAGTCCAACTTCATGAGTGCATCCACTGTCTGTGGAGTAGGCTCAACAATGTCCAAAAGACGCTTGTGAGTCCGAATTTCAAATTGCTCGCGGCTCTTCTTGTCGATGTGCGGCGAACGGTTGACAGTGTATTTGTCAATTCGTGTTGGCAACGGGATCGGGCCACGAACCTGAGCGCCTGTGCGCTTTGCGGTGTTCACGATCTCTAGCGTAGAGCTATCAAGAACGCGGTGGTCGAAAGCCTTTAGCCGGATACGAATGTTTTGACCATTCATGTCGATGCTTCCTAATAATACGCAGCCAACGGCGCGTTATAAACGCGCCGCCAATGCGCTGTTAAACTACTCGATGATTTTTGAAACGACGCCGGCGCCTACTGTGCGGCCACCTTCACGGATCGCGAAGCGAAGTTGCTCTTCCATCGCAATCGGCACGATCAACTCAACATTCATCTCAACGCGGTCACCAGGCATAACCATTTCAGTGCCCTCAGGCAAAGTCACAACACCTGTCACGTCAGTTGTACGGAAGTAGAACTGTGGACGGTAGTTTGTGAAGAATGGGGTATGACGGCCACCTTCGTCTTTGGTCAAGATATATGCTTCACCAATGAACTTTGTGTGTGGTGTTACTGAACCAGGCTTACAAAGAACCTGACCACGCTCAACCTCTGTACGGTCAACACCACGGATCAACGCACCAATGTTGTCGCCTGCTTCACCGCTGTCGAGAAGCTTACGGAACATTTCAACACCAGTAACAGTTGTTTTCGTGGTGTCTTTGATACCAACGATTTCAACTTCTTCACCAACATTGATGATGCCACGCTCAACACGACCAGTCACAACTGTACCACGGCCTGAGATTGAGAATACGTCTTCAATCGGCATCAAGAAAGGCTGGTCCTTAGGACGAGCTGGAGTTGGGATATACTCATCAACCTGAGCCATCAACTCGAGAATCTTCTCTTTACCGATATTGTCGTCACGGCCTTCCAAAGCAGCCAACGCAGAACCTGCAACGATAGGAATATCGTCACCAGGGAATTCGTATGAAGAAAGAAGTTCACGAACTTCCATTTCAACCAATTCCAAAAGCTCTTCGTCGTCAACTTGGTCAACTTTGTTCAAGAACACTACAAGTGCTGGAACACCAACCTGACGGGCAAGCAAGATGTGCTCACGTGTTTGTGGCATTGGGCCATCAGCTGCGTTAACAACAAGAATCGCGCCGTCCATCTGAGCCGCACCAGTGATCATGTTTTTCACGTAGTCAGCGTGACCTGGGCAGTCAACGTGAGCGTAGTGACGGTTGTCCGTCTCATACTCAACGTGCGCTGTAGAAATCGTGATGCCACGTGCTTTTTCTTCAGGAGCCTTATCAATCTCGTCAAACGCTGTCGCCTGACCACCTTGAGCTTCTGCCAATACTTTCGTAATCGCAGCCGTCAATGTTGTCTTGCCGTGGTCAACGTGACCAACTGTCCCAATGTTTACGTGCGGTTTCGTCCGCTCAAACTTTTCCTTCGCCATGCGTCATTTCTCCGTTCGCTTAGCATCCGGCTTACTAACAAACAAAGGGGCATACCCTTACCGGAATTCCGGGGTCTATTAGCGCAATTTGAATGCGAACAAAAGCCCTAATTTCAACCCTTTTTCGATGGTGTTAATATTGCGACAGTCGTTCAGTCAAAAGTGCGAAGAATCTGGCGCGATCTGCCTTATGCGCCCAAAGCGCATTTGGCTCATTTCCGGTCACGTGCCAAAAGTCCACCGCCGTGTGTCCACGGGTCAATTTGCTTTCAGTTTCAATCGCCACGTGACAGGCTTTTGTTTCAAAAATCTCAGGCTCCAATAGCCACGCAATGGTGCAAGGATCATGCAGCGGACCGCCCTCAGCAGAGTATTTCGCCGCATCATATTGGCCAAAGAAGTCAAGCATACCAGCGGATGCCAGCGCCACACGATTGCCGAGGGCGCGAATATCTTCCACCACTTTCGGATCAGTCATCACTTGGTGCGTAACGTCCAACCCAAACATCACAATTGGTCGGCCGCAGCGCATCACCACGTCAGCTGCATGCGGATCAACATAGATATTGAACTCGGCTGACGGCGTGACGTTGCCCCCTTCAAAGCTCGCGCCCCCCATCAAAACAATTTGTTTGATCTTTGGGGTAATCTCAGGCGCTTTGCGCAACGCCATGGCGATGTTGGTCAGCGGACCAGTGGGCACAAGCGTTGTTGAGTCGTCTTCCGCCGCGCGCAAAGTCTCAATGATAAAATCAACACCATGCTTGTCCTGCTTTTGGATGGTCGGTTCAAAGAAATCGATGCCATCGATGCCGGTCTCGCCATGCACATATTCTGCGGTGAACAATGGCTCAACCATCGGACCAAGACATCCAGCAAACACCGGCACGTCTTTCCGCCCTGCCATTTCAACAAGAATACGGCAGTTCAACTCGGTGCGCGCAAGCGGCACATTACCACCGCACGCCACGACACCCAACACGTCTAGTTCGGGCGCGTTAAGCGCCAAAAATAGCATTAATGCATCGTCTTGGCCGGGGTCACAATCGATGATTATTGGCAGTTTTTCTTGTTTTTGGGCCATCGCATTTCTCCATCAAATTGGCGAAAGGCTTGGCAGAGACACTGCGCGATTGTCAAGAATTTTACCAAAAGGAAAACGCCCCGGCAAAGCCGGGGCGTTCAAAATCAATCTAGATCGTCAACAGCATCTTGCAAATCGGCAATGACTTTTGTTAGCCAATTTTTCGCTTCTGCGTCGGTAGCAAAGACGCGATTTGCCCAGTCACCAACCAACGTGAAGTTCGAAGTAGGATCGTTGAGGAACAAATTAGCTTGCTCTATAACAAGCAAATGCGCTTCGACTGAAATATGATCGACTTCGGATTTTGCGAGCTCCGCATCGGTTTTCTCCGAAACATCAGAATCTGCGAATTGCCCTGCCAAATAGCCAGCAAGCGCAGACACATCTTCATCAACTGTCACATGCATGCGCGACTCCTCAAGTAGGTTTGGACCGTTGGGCGGCGGCATTGTCGGAAACGACGTTGGCAAAAAACACCCACCATGCCCATCAGCCTGTATGACAGTACGAAACCTGTCTGAGTCGACAATGTTTGCAAGGTTTGGCGGTCGAAATGCAACCCTGCCGACATTCGCCGCTGCAGTAAAATTGTCCACGCGACGCTGTCCATGATTTGCGTTTTCCGCCCAAGCATTGATGACTACACGCACGCCGGCTAATCCGCCGGTGATTGCCAACTCTGCCGTTTGAAGATCAGAATAGGTACTCGCATTTTGTATGTTAGCGTTATTCGTTAAACGCAAAACCAGCTGTGCATCCGTCCTGCCAACATGTCGAGCAATGGTATGCCCGCCTGCTTGTTCTTGAGCGTTAAGCCAGCCAAGAGGAAATGGATCGGGAATACATTGAGCTAAAGCAGCCGATACCACACACGCTGACAATGCCATGCCTAAAATAGTTGTTTGAATAAATCTCATGATGAATTCTCCTTTGGTGCGGCGAGGCACAAACGCACCTCGCCTGTCCAACGCAAATTGGGTTAGATCCTTTCAGGCTGGGAGGCATACCTGAGTGGATCGCCGTCAGAGCGCTGTGTTACGGTTAAGCAGGTTGAAACAGGTTTTCTTCAGTGAAGTTCAGCGTGAGATCTGTCACACCATCGAAAACAACCTGGTAGGCATGTGTTGTTTCTTCCACATCGATCACATCACCTTCAGAGTATTTTGCAGCCATGATGTAGTACTCAGGGTGCGGTGTGAAAGTGTAATCAATGTTCGGAAGCAACTGCACAGACACAGCAGGCTTACGGTTCATCGCAATACCCAATGCCAAATCCATCTGAGTAGATGATGCCGCCGCATTGGTAGGGACTTTGTCGTCCGAGTTTGCAGCGATTATGCCCGAAGTTGTGTTGCCCGGCGCTCCGTTAAAGTAAGGCGCACCATTCGGGAACGTGCCATCATAGCTCACTGACACAAGGTTCGTATCATCAACTTTCACTGGAATTTGTGTCGTTGTTTGGAACTTGCGTGGACTGTCCAAAGTGCCCTCTTCTTGCAAGTAGCCAGCATTGATCGAGTAATCGATAAACCAAGTGAACTTGGATTTACTTGGATTACTTGAACTGCCGCCAGCGGCCGATCCGACGATCCACGCGAGCGAAATAGGGTCTGTCGAGGGTTTCGACGTGACAGGCATTTTTTGGAACAACACAAATGTTTGCATCAACGAGTTTTGGTTATTTATGCTCAAACTATATTGGGTGCCGAGCGTTGCAGGTGTATTAGACATAATTTCTTTCCTTAGCTTGCGCTTTTGCGATGGCCGACGACCGACTCATCTTCTTCAAAAGCGTTCCCTTTTGAGACGCCTAGAAACGCCGCTGATCGTCCAAAGCTCGGAAAGACATTTTGTGACCGCGCCACAAAATAAAGGTCGCCCACCCACATCAAAATAGGAAAATATTCTTATATTGTGACTTGACTAAGCGCCTATCACATGTTTTAAAAGGGAACCATTTTGAGAACAAAACGGGAACAAATTATTTAGATCAAGACTTTAGGAGTGCCAAATGCTGCTTGGGTACGCACGCGTTTCAACAGAAGAGCAAAACGCCGAAATGCAACTGGCGGCTTTGAAAAAAATTGGCTGTGATCGTGTTTTTTTAGACCAAGGTGTGTCGGGTGCTGAGATTTCACGTCCAGCGCTAGGAGAGGTTTTGAAAAACATGCGAGCAGGTGATCAGATCGTAGTTTGGCGTCTCGACCGTTTGTCTCGCTCACTTTCCGATCTCCTCCAACTCGTGAAAAAAATTGAGGCTTACGGCGGCTCCTTTCGCTCGCTAAACGAGCAAATCGATACATCTAGTCCTGCCGGCACCTTAATGTTTCATATGCTTGGTGCATTGGCAGAATTTGAACGCGCCCTAATTTCCGAACGGACAAAGGCTGGCATGCGAGCGGCTAAAGCAAATGGCGCCTCGCTTGGTCGACCTGCGCGCCTAACGGCGGTCGACGTTGTACTTGCACAGCAACTTGCACGAGATGGCACTGCACCTGAACAAATCGCGAAACAGTTTGGCGTCAGCCGTGCAACAATTTATAGAGCAATTTCTTCAGGCACTGCAGCACAAAACGACAATCTGCGTCCTAACTCACGTTACCTTGAATAAATCTGACGATTCTGCGCGTAGCGACCACCCGCAAGGCTCGGTGGTCACTTGCACCTACATACAGTGGCGGCACTTCACAGCGTAGGCGACAATGTCCAATCGCGCGTCGGAAATTTCGTCGCCGCAATTAATGCAAACACCAAAAGTATCGTTTTCGATGCGGGCAAGTGCGGCACTGATTTTCTTGAGCTCCTTCAGCCCTTCATTACCCAACCCTTCGAGCATCTCGTCGTCTTCACGCTCAACGGCGCGTTCTTCAGCATCGGGATTGGGTGTGTCGTCGAGCTGATCTTCGATTTTGTGCAATCGTTCGTCCAGCTCAGCCTTGCGAGCTAACAATCGCTCTTTGTATATGCTTAGGTCGCGCATAGCTTTCCCCTTCTATTTGAATTTCGGGGACAGCTTGCCATTTATTGCGCCAGACCAAATTGATCTGGCGCAACCGTTTTTTTTGCGGGCGTTAGGCGGTTTTCGCGAGGAAAACACCACCACGATAGCCCCGCCGCTTTTGCGAGAAATAAAGCACGGCCACTACCACACATGTCATAATGACATCGCCTAACGGTGCGACATACCAAATACCTGCTTCACCGAAGAGGTGCGGCATAACCATGAGCAGTGGAAAACCAATCAGATAGTTTCGCGTTAAGCTCAAAACCGCAGCGTTTTTCGCATCGCCAATGGCCTGGAAGAAGCTCGACAGAATAATCGACGGACCTGCGGTGAAGTACATGATCATCAAAAACGGCACGATCCGCACTGTCTCCGCAATCATGGCTTGATCATCCACAAACACTTGCGCCAAAGCTCCAGGGAAATTGAGGAACGTCACTTGAATGATAACGCTGTAAATCAACGCCACAACTAAAGCGATTGTTGTGGCTTGATTGACCCGTTCTGACTGTTTCGCGCCAAAATTGTTGCCAACTATCGAGGCAAAGGCCATCGAAATGCCGAGCAATGGCATGAATGAGAAAGTCATCATTCTCGTGACAATGCCGTATGCGCCAACGGTCGAGGTGTAATCGCCCGTGTTGTAGATTTTCAACATGGCGACCACGCTACCCGTAATCAGCGAGATTGACAGGTAGTTGAGGCTCAAGGGTGCACCAAGCGCCAGGTTTTCGGTTGCGATCTTTTTGAATGTCGCGCGGCTCGGCATCTTAAGTCCAAGCTTTGATCGCCCTGAAAGTCGGAACCACAGGACAACGCTCAACGAAACAAGTTGTGCGGCAACCGTACCCCAAGCTGACCCCGCAACGCCCCATTGAAACATGACAATAAAGACATAGTTGAAGCCAACATTCAGTAAGGTCACACCAAGTGAAAGGAGCGTCATGAAGCCGACCATCCCTTCGCTGCGTAAAGCATCGCTTTGCACCGACAGAATGAAGATCAAAGGTGCGGTGAACATCATGATCGCCATGTAAGTCCACGCCATGCTGGTCAGCGTTGGGTCTGAGTTGGTCACCCAATCAATCAACGCATAGCCAAACAACGCGAAAAGGACCATCAAGACAACGGCCAAAGCCGTGCCCAAAATATTGGCGACGGCAAAACTCTCCGCCGCACCGATTTCATCATTTGCCCCCAAACGCCGCGCAACGATGGACGCAAAGCCGTTCGACACCATCGTCGTCAGCGAGTAAATGACCATTTGAACTGGGAACATAACCGTGACAGCCGTCAGCGCCTCGGCGCTGACGAACTTGCCAAGATAAAATGCATCCACCAAGTTGAATAAGCCATTGACCAGCATAACCAACGTGATTGGCAATGCAGTGGTGAGAAACACCATCCCGATGGGACGAGACAAATATCTATTGTTTTCAGCTGCTTGTGATTCAGCCATGATTCAATTCCTTAAAAATAGTGGGGACACGCCCTAGCGCGAAAACGCTTCTTCTGAAATGCGCACCAAATAGTCGCGTAGCCCGACGGGCCATGCATCGATCATCTTGATGAAACCCTCTTGGTCGTCGGCATAAAGGCACCGGATGGCTTCTTCAAAATTCGGC
Source organism: uncultured Maritalea sp. (assembly GCA_913055925.1). Lineage (GTDB taxonomy): Bacteria > Pseudomonadota > Alphaproteobacteria > Rhizobiales > Devosiaceae > Maritalea. The sequence continues at coordinate 7,367 of CAJXLH010000094.1, forward strand.
AAGTTGCCGCCAATTGACACCATCATGTGGTAAACGGCCTGCTTCCGAATTTGATGGTCGGCTTCCGGTCCTGCCGCCTTCATGGCTTCGGCTACAAGCTTGCGCAATGTTACCGAAGCGCCGCCGCGTTGCATTTTCAACCAGTCCCACTGGCGTGGCAATAAGGTGACTTCTTTGCCGATTACGCCAAGCTTTGGGCGCCCTGCCCGTGTTTTTTTATCTTCTGGCTCAGTCTTCTTGTAACTGCCAACGAGAATACGTGCCCGCACCTCGTCAACATCGCCGGAAAGATCCAGTTCGACCGGATGGCTGTTGGTGTCGCTGTAAATCAAGATCTCGCGAACTGGCGGCTCAGCGTCCAACAGTTCGCGACATTTGGTGGCAACGTCAATCAACGTGCCAGTGGCAATAACTTCGGTGCCAACAAATGCTGTCACCGGCAAATCGGGTGCATATAGCATGGTACATTCTCCAAATTGAGAATGCTTATTACCCCGATAAAATAAAAAGAGTCAATAACACCCCGGTAAAATATTTCACCCGGGTTAAATTTAAGTCAAGCAGTTGACCAAGTAAGGCACGCTTTTGTCATAGCGATAGTCGATGGAGAAATGATTGTCTGGGAACTCCTCATAAACATGACCCACCCCAGCCGCTTTCAATTTGCGCTCCATGCGACGCGCCACGTAGACAAAGTTAAATTGGTCCACATCGCCGCAATCAATCCAAATGCCTTTGAGTTTTTTTAGATCGTCGACATGCTCATCGAAAATGTGTAGCGGATCCCACTTCAGCCAGCGAGCCCATGCGTCTCGGTCGAGTTCGCATGTGTGCGTATCCACAGGCAATGTTACCCCGCAAAAAGCGTTCGGATCAGGGTCGTAGGTCGCCCCCATAGCAAATATCATAAGCGCATGAATATCGGTGTGACTTGGGTCATGGTTGGCTTCGACACTGTTGAGAAACTCCTCAAACGTGCCGTGCTTTGCCAGCGCACGGAGCGCAATCGGCATATCGGGTAGATAGGCAACTTCAAAACCCATATCACCTGAGTGCACACCAATCGCCGACCAAAAATCGGCGTGTTTCATGCCGTGGTACATTGCAGCATAGCCACCGGACGATTTACCCAAGACACCACGCTTGCCGTCACCGCCGCAACCAAATTGTTTTTCGACCGCAGGCACCATTTCTTCAATCAGATAATCGCCCCAACGCCCAACAGCTTCTGAGTTAATGTATTGATTGCCACCAAGCCGTGTGAAGCAATCTGGAAAGACCATCACGCAAGGTTTCAACTCACCGCTAGCAATCAAACGATCCAAGCGCTCTGGCATATTCTCGGCAAATCCGTTCCATGCCGAACGTTTTAAGCCGCTCCCCGTAAATCCAGCCAAATCGACAAGCATCGGCAAGTCGCGACCATCATGGCCGTGCGGGACATAAACATCGACAGCACGACGTGTCGGGTCGCCTAGACGGTTTGACTTCAGAACCTCAGACTCAATAAAAATTCGATGAACTTCGCCCGCGGGCGTGCTGTGATCGCGTCGCATAAAAACCTCTCAAATATTAGCGTGAGAGTAACAACAAAAAAGGGCGCTACACCAGCGCCCAAAATCATTCATCAACATTTCCAATGTGCGGTATTCTACACAGCTTCCTGCCGTTCAGTTTTACGGCGATCTGCTTGCCGACGTCGGTCATCCAAAATGGGATCAGACGCACAAACAGCTTGTCCACGTCCCTGTTCTTTCGCGCGATAAAGGGCTTTGTCTGCAGCGCTAATCA
>CAJXLH010000095.1 GCA_913055925.1 uncultured Maritalea sp.
GTGACCAGCTTGGCCGGCCAAAATCTCAGCGACAGCTACGCCTTCATCTTCGGCTTTGTGCGCAAGCATTGGACCAACGATCACATCACCAATCGCGTAAATGCCATCAACGTTCGACTTGTAATGTGCATCGGTTTTCACACGACCGCGCTCATCAAGTTCAACGCCAGCAGCTTCGAGGCCAAGACCTTGCGTATATGGCGTGCGACCAATCGCAACCAAGATCACATCTGCTTCTAGCTCTTCCGCGTCGCCGCCAGCAGCTGGCTCAACAGTTGCTTTCAAAACGTCGCCGGACTTGTCGACACCTGTGACTTTGGTGCCAAGCTTGAACTTAAAGCCTTGCTTTTTAAGTGTGCGTTGGAAGTTTTTCGCAATTTCGCCATCCATACCTGGAAGAATTCGATCAAGGAATTCAACTACTGTTACTTCAGCGCCAAGACGCGACCAAACTGAACCCAATTCAAGGCCAATAACGCCTGCACCAACCACGAGCATTTTCTTTGGCACTTCTTGAAGTTCCAATGCACCTGTTGATGTGACAACGCGTTGTTCATCGATCTCAATACCCGGAAGGTTTGCTGAATCCGAACCTGTCGCGATAACGATGTTAGTTGTCTCAATGACCTGCTCTGAACCATCATCAGCTGTCACCTTCACCTTGCCCGCCGCCTCAATGGTGCCAAGGCCGTGGAACGCAGTGATTTTGTTCTTCTTCAACAAGAACTCGATGCCAGTGGTGTTTGATTTCACCGTGTCGGATTTATGCTTGAGCATTGCTTCAAGATCGAGCGACGGCTCTACTTGAATACCAAGCTTTGAAAATGAGTGGTTTGCTTCTTCAAAAAGCTCTGATGCGTGCAACAACGCCTTTGAAGGAATACAGCCAATGTTCAAACATGTGCCGCCATGGGTTGCGCGTTTTTCAACAACCGCCACTTTCATGCCGAGCTGCGCCGCGCGGATGGCACAAACATAGCCGCCAGGGCCTGTACCGATAATGGTGAGATCAAATTTTTCAGACATAATCGCCTCTTGAAATAGAATAAACCCGTGAGACCGACGAATTGGTTTCGCCTTGTGTTCTTAAATGGGAATGACGCGCGGCACCGAATATTCGATGCCGCACTTGAGATTTTCTTTTAGAGATCCAAAACCAAACGCTGTGGATCTTCCAAGCTTTCTTTGATGCGCACAAGGAACGTCACCGCTTCCTTGCCGTCAACAATACGGTGGTCATATGAAAGCGCCAGATACATCATCGGACGCACAACCACTTCACCGTTTACAACAACTGGGCGCTCTTGGATTTTGTGCATACCCAAAATGCCAGACTGAGGCGCATTCAAAATCGGTGTCGACATCAAAGAGCCGTAAACGCCACCGTTTGAAATGGTGAATGTGCCGCCTTGCATATCGGCCATCGACAATTCGCCATCGCGTGCAGCGCGACCCAAACGACCAATTTCTTGTTCAACTTCTGCGATCGACATTTGATCTGCATCGCGCACAACAGGAACCACAAGGCCCTTGTCTGTGCCTACAGCAACGCCGATGTGTGCGTAGTTCTTGTAAACAAGGTCTTTGCCATCAATCTCAGCATTCACTGCTGGGATTTCTTTCAATGCGTGCACAACAGCTTTTGTGAAAAAGCCCATAAAGCCAAGCTTTACGCCGTGCTTTTTCTCAAACAAATCTTTGTAAGATTTGCGCAAGTCCATCACAGGCTTCATGTCCACTTCGTTGAACGTGGTCAACATAGCCGCGGTGTTTTGAGCGTCTTTCAAGCGCGTCGCGATTGTCTGGCGCAAGCGTGTCATTTTCACGCGTTCTTCGCGAACCGCATCATCAGCACTAGAAGGCGCGCGTGCCGCAGCAGGTGCTGGCGCAACAGCTTTTGTGCCAAGGCTTGCTGCCGCCGCAATCACATCTTCTTTCAAGATTTGACCGCGTTTACCTGACCCATCCACATCACCAGCGGCAATATCTTTTTCAGCCATCATTTTAGCAGCTGAAGGTGCCGGTGGCATGTCACCACTATCAGCCTTCGGTGCTTCCGCAGCTGGCGCTGGGGCCGCAGCAGCAACAGCAGCCGCTCCGCCTTCGCCCGGTTGAACGCGCGCAAGAACTGCACCAACTTCTACTGTCTCACCACTTGTCGCGACAATCTCGATGATTGTGCCAGCCACTGGTGATGGCACATCCATAGCTGCCTTGTCGGTTTCAAGCTCAACAATGGCCTCGTCGACCGCAACCGCGTCACCGACTTTTTTGAACCATTCGCCTACATCGGCCTCAACAACAGATTCGCCTGCCGCCGGCACCAAAATATCTACTGGCGCTGCATCTTTATTTTCTTCGCTCGCCATGTTGGCCTCACTTGATTGTTCTTCATCTTTGGTTGTTGGTGATGGCGCTGCACCATCGGCACTCGAGATGGCACCGATTAAGGCGCCAACTTCTACTGTTTCCCCTTCTTGAAAGCTGATCGCTTCCAAAACGCCACTCTCGGGCGCAGGCACCTCAATGGTGACCTTGTCGGTTTCGAGTTCAACTACCGGCTCGTCTGCCCTCACGGCATCCCCCGGCTTTTTGAACCATTGCCCAATCGTGGCTTCTGTCACGCTTTCGCCAAGAGTGGGCACTCGAATTTCAACAGACATTTTTTGAATTCCTATCCAAATTCAGTTTTGTCTAACTACTCAGCAAACGCTTCGTCCAAGAAGGCCTGAAGCTGTGCCAAATGCGTCCGCATCAAGCCAGTGGCTGTAGATGCTGAAGCCGCACGACCCACATAGCGTGGACGTTCGCCAGCGCGATCCATCTGCTCAAGAACCCATTCCACATAAGGCTGGATAAAGAACCAAGCGCCCATGTTTTTCGGCTCTTCCTGACACCACACAACTTCAGCATTTTTGAAGCGTGAAAGTTCATCATGAAGTGCTTTTGCCGGGAACGGATAAAGCTGTTCGAGACGCATGATGTAAACATCATCCACACCGCGCTTTTCACGATCTTCAAGCAGGTCAAAATAGACCTTGCCAGAACAAAGGATCACGCGACGGATTTTCTCGTCTTCTTGCAGTTTGAACGTTGTTTTGCCATTTGGCGTTTCCGCATCATCCCAAAGCAAACGGTGGAACGTGCTGTTCGGGCCCAAATCTTCCATTGAGGACACGCAACGCTTGTGGCGAAGCAGGCTCTTTGGCGTCATCAAAAGCAATGGCTTACGGAAGTCACGCTTTAGCTGACGACGCAGAATGTGGAAGTAGTTGGCCGGTGTCGTACAGTTCGCCACTTGCATATTATCTTCCGCACAAAGCTGCAAATAGCGCTCCATGCGTGCTGACGAGTGCTCAGGGCCTTGTCCTTCATAACCATGCGGCAACATCAAAACGAGGCCTGACATGCGCAACCATTTGCGTTCACCTGATGAAATGAACTGGTCGATCAGCACCTGCGCGCCGTTCACAAAGTCACCAAACTGCGCTTCCCAAATCGTCAGTGCGTTTGGCTCAGCCAATGAATAGCCATATTCAAAGCCCAACACTGCTTCCTCAGAAAGCATCGAGTTGATCACTTCGTAACGGTTTTGCCCCTCAGTTACATTGTTCAGCGGGGTATATTGCGCGCCCGTCTCCTGATCATGGATCACTGAGTGACGCTGAGAGAATGTCCCACGCTCACAGTCTTGACCTGACAAACGTACAGGGTGGCCTTCACTGACAAGCGAACCGAAAGCGAGCGCCTCCGCCATCGCCCAATCCACACCGTCTCCGGCTTCAACCACCTTGCGGCGGTTATTCATGAAGCGTTTGATGGTTTTGTGCGCAGCAAAGCCTTCAGGCACTTCGGTGATTTTCTCACCAATTTCCTTTAGCGTCGCAACTTCAACGCCAGTCTTACCGCGACGGGCACCATCTTCAGCCAAAGAAAGGTTTTTCCAAGCGCCATCAAGCCAGTCAGCTTTGTTCGGCTTATATTCGTCGCCCGCGCTAAACTCGCCTTCAAGATGATTGCGCCAATCAGCAATCAATTGATCTACTTCGGCCGCCGTCAGAACATTTTCTTCCACCAAACGGTCTGCATAAATCTGCAATGTCGTGCGGTGCGAGCGGATCTTTTTGTACATTTGCGGCTGTGTGAATGACGGCTCATCGCCCTCATTGTGGCCGAAACGACGGTAACAGAACATATCGATAACGACAGGTTTGCCGAACTTTTGGCGATATTCGATCGCAACTTTCGCAGCAAAAACCACCGCTTCTGGATCGTCACCATTCACGTGCAACACTGGCGCTTCGATCATCTTTGCCACATCGGTCGGATATGGCGAAGAACGTGAATTCCAAGGCGCTGTTGTAAAGCCGATTTGGTTGTTGATCACAAAGTGGATCGAACCACCTGTGCGGTGCCCCTTAAGGCCGGACAAACCGAAACACTCAGCCACGACACCCTGGCCTGCAAATGCTGCATCACCATGCAAAAGAAGCGGCAACGCGCCTTCGCGGTTGACTTCCTTTGGTGGAATAAACGCACCGTCTTTAGCATTGTGTTGATCTTGCTTCGCACGCGCCTTACCCAAAACAACTGGGTTAACGATCTCAAGGTGAGATGGATTTGCGGTAAGCGACAGGTGGACACTATTGCCATCAAAATCGCGGTCAGCTGAAGCACCAAGGTGATACTTCACGTCACCTGATCCCTCAACATCATCCGGCATGAATGAGCCGCCCTTGAACTCATTAAAGAGTGCGCGGTGCTTTTTACCCATGACCTGGGTCAAAACGTTCAGACGGCCACGGTGAGCCATGCCCAAAACGATATCTTTTACACCAAGCGCACCTCCGCGCTTGATGATCTGCTCAAGCGCTGGGATAAGTGCTTCACCACCATCAAGACCAAAGCGCTTCGTGCCGGTATATTTGACGTCCAAAAACTTTTCAAAGCCCTCGGCTTCAATCAGTTTCTTAAGGATCGCAATACGACCCTCTTTGGTGAACTCGATCTCCTTGTCCGGTCCTTCAATGCGTTCTTGCAACCAGCTCTTCGCCTCTGGGTCAGAGATATGCATGAACTCAATGGCAAAGGTCGAACAATAAGTCCGCTTCAAGATATCGATCATCTCAGGGATCGTTGCGTATTCAAGCCCGAGATAGTTGTCGATGAAGATTTTGCGATCGAAATCTGCTTCGGTGAAGCCGTAATTTTTTGGATCAAGCTCTGGCGCGTCTTCCAAAACCGCCAAACCAAGCGGATCGAGGTCAGCATGGAGGTGTCCGCGCATCCGATAGGCGCGGATCATCATAATCGCATGAATGGAATCGCGCGTTGCCTGCTGCACATCAGCTGATGAAAGGTCACGCCCAGAAGACTTTGCGTCTTTTGCAGCCGCTTTCATGGCGCGTGTTTCAATGTCGCCCCAATCGCCATCAAACGCAGCAACCAGATCACCACTTTCAGCCTTTGGCCAATCTTTGCGCTCCCACGAAGGACCCTTTGCGCTTTTGATTACGTCCGGCGCTTCGTCGTCCAACGTGCCAAAAAAAGACCGCCACGTCTCGTCAACACTGGCGGGATTGTCTTTAAATTTGGCGTAAAGCTCTTCGATATAGTCCGCGTTTCCTCCGTAAAGGAATGAAGTGAGCAGAAACGCAGAGTTCTGTTCTTGTCTTGTCATGACCTGCCTGGCGAGGAGTGGCCTCGTCGTCCCCTAATGCAATGCCCAAAAACTGTCTGGGCGACAAACAAACCGGATTTTGCCGGTGATAGTCATTTAGTATCGCGCGGGTGCGTTAGGTTTTACTTAACGCTACCCGCGCGTTAACAGCTTCGATTAGCCCTTCAAAACTTCAAGAAGGGTTTCACCAATTTTCGCTGGTGAGCGAGACACCTTGATGCCTGCTTCTTCCATGGCCGCGATCTTGTCTTCCGCGCCGCCTTTACCGCCAGAAATAACCGCACCAGCGTGGCCCATTGTACGGCCCGGAGGAGCAGTAAGACCTGCAATAAAGCCAGCCATTGGTTTTGAACGGCCTTTTTTCGCTTCATCCATGATGAATTGCGCAGCTTCTTCTTCCGCAGAACCGCCAATTTCACCAATCATGATGATGCTTTCTGTTGCGTCATCCGCCAAGAACATCTCAAGCATGTCGATAAACTCGGTGCCCTTAACCGGGTCACCACCAATGCCAACAGCGGTTGTTTGGCCAAGGCCTGCATTGGTTGTTTGGAACACGGCTTCATAAGTCAAAGTGCCTGAACGCGACACAATGCCCACAGAACCCTTTGAGAAGATGTTGCCTGGCATAATGCCAATTTTACATTCGTTCGGTGTCAAAACGCCTGGGCAGTTTGGACCGATCAAACGAGAATTTGATTTCTCAAGCGCGCGCTTAACCTTCACCATGTCCATCACTGGAACACCTTCGGTGATACAAACGATCAACTCGATTTCAGCCTCAATCGCTTCCAAAATCGCTGCGGCTGCACCAGCAGGTGGCACATAGATCACAGAGGCATCTGCACCTGTTTTCTCTTTACCTTCAGCAACGCTTGCAAAAACCGGAAGATCTGCCGTGCCGTCGCCCACATTACCTGTCCAAGTGGAACCACCCTTTTTCGGGTGAATACCGCCAACCATTTGCGTGCCGTGATAAGCAAGCGCCTGTTCGGTGTGGAATGTACCGGTTTTACCTGTAAGGCCCTGAACCAATACTTTTGTATCTTTATTGATCAAAATAGACATTGGTTATGCCCCCTTCACTGCAGCAACAATTTTTTGCGCTGCATCATCAAGATCATCCGCTGGGATCACGTTTAAGCCACTCTCTGCGATCAGCTTCTTGCCCTCAGCAACCTTGGTGCCTTCAAGACGAACCACAAGTGGCACTTCCAAACCAACTTCCTTAACAGCGGTCAAAACGCCTTCTGCGATTACATCACAGCGCATGATGCCACCAAAGATGTTGACCAAGATGCCTTTAACACTCGGGTCAGCTGTAATGATTTTAAACGCAGCCGTTACTTTCTCAGCATTGGCACCACCGCCAACATCGAGGAAGTTTGCAGGCTCTTCGCCATACAATTTGATGATGTCCATAGTCGACATCGCCAAACCAGCGCCGTTCACCATACAACCGATCGTGCCATCTAGTGCGATGTAAGCAAGATCGTATTTGCTGGCTTCGATTTCTTTTTCGTCTTCTTCGGTCAAGTCACGAAGTTCAGCCACATCTGGGTGACGGAAGATCGCATTACCATCGAAAGAAACCTTCGCATCCAAAACGCGAAGACGACCATCTTTCATCACGATCAACGGGTTGATCTCAAGAAGGCTCATGTCTTTTTCAGTGAACGCCTTATAAAGAATTGGGAAAAGCTTCATCCCATCTTCACGCGCTACACCATCAAGCTCAAGACCATCGCAAACTTTAGCGGCATCCGCCTCTGTTACGCCAGTATCTGGATCGATAGGCAGTGTGTGGATCTTTTCAGGTGTCTCTTCAGCCACCGCTTCAATATCCATACCGCCTTCTGTCGAAGCGACAAAAGCGACGCGACCTGTTGTACGATCAACAAGCAATGACAAATAAAGCTCACGCTCAATGTCTGCACCGTCTTCTAGGTAAAGCTGATTAACTTGCTTGCCAGCAGGTCCAGTTTGCTTAGTGACCAGCGTGTTGCCGAGCATTTCGCCAACATGCGCGTCAACTTCGTCCAAATTGAACGCAAGACGAACGCCACCTTTAGCGTCTTCTGGAAGCTCTTTAAATTTGCCCTTGCCGCGGCCGCCAGCATGAATTTGGCTTTTCACAACCCACAAAGGGCCACCAAGTTCTTCAGCTGCTGCACGCGCTTCTTCTTTTGAGAAGATTGGAATACCTTTGGCGATAGGCGCACCAAAAGAGGCCAGCAGTTTTTTGGCCTGATATTCATGAATATTCATCGCTAAACTCCGTTCGGTTGGGGCTTGGATAGTCCCAAGCCCTAGCGATTGTTCCCCAATGATGCGTCCAATTACGCCAGTTTTGGCGCAATCTTTTTACAAGCCTCAACCAAGCCTTCAACAGCACCGACGGACTTGTCGAACATGCCTTGCTCGGACTTGTTCAGCGTCACTTCAACAACGCGCTCAACACCATCCGCGCAAATTACTACAGGAACACCCACATACATTCCCTTAACGCCGAACTCACCTTTTAGGTAAGCCGCAGAAGGAAGCACGCGTTTTTGGTCTTTCAAGTAGCTTTCAGCCATTGCAATCGCGGAAGCCGCAGGCGCATAAAAAGCTGAACCGGTTTTGAGCAAACCAACGATCTCCGCACCGCCATCACGAGTGCGCTGAACGATTTCTTCCAAACGCTCTTTGGTGATCCAGCCCATCTTCACAAGGTCAGTCAACGGAACGCCCGCGACGTTTGAATAACGAGTAAGCGGCACCATTGTGTCGCCGTGGCCGCCCATCACAAACGCTGTCACGTCTTTGATAGAAACGTTGAATTCGTCAGCAATGAAGTGCTGGAAGCGCGAGCTATCCAAAACGCCTGCCATGCCAACAACTTTGTTTGTTGGAAGACCAGAGAAACGCTGCAATGCCCAAACCATCGCGTCCAACGGGTTAGTGATACAAATCACAAATGCGTCTGGTGCGTATTTGGCTATGCCTGCGCCAACTTGCTCCATAACCTTGAGGTTGATCTCAAGAAGGTCGTCGCGGCTCATGCCAGGCTTACGAGGAACACCAGCAGTTACGATCACAACATCTGCGCCCGCAATATCTTTATACTCAGACGTGCCTTTAAGATTGCTGTCATAGCCATCAACAGCTGATGTTTGCGCAAGATCAAGTGCCTTGCCCTGAGGAACACCGTCTACAATGTCAAAAAGAACAACGTCACCAAGTTCTTTTGATGCAGCCAGATGTGCAAGGGTGCCACCAATCTGACCGGCACCGATCAGAGCAATTTTTTTGCGAGCCATTTGTGAAGTTTCCCTATAGGTAAAGTTGAGTTTTTCCTGACCCTCCTTACTCCCATCAGACGAGGTGCGCAAGTGACCCGTTCGTCTAAGATGTCCGCAAATATTGGGGGTTCAGCCTGTTGGTCTGAAAAGGCACACGCTGAAATTGTGTA